>JBGTLJ010000387.1:0-4217 GCA_041744175.1 Oceaniglobus sp.
GACAACGCCGCCGCCGAAGAGTGTCCGTTCTGGCCGGGCCAACCGATGACCGCGCATTGGGGCGTGCCCGATCCCGTAAAGGTCGAAGGCCTTGAGGCCGCCCGGCGGTTCGCCTTCTCGGACACCTACCGGATGCTGCGCGCCCGTATCTCGATCTTCGTCAGCCTGCCCATCGGATCGCTCGACCGGATGGCGCTGCAACGCAACCTCGATGACATCGGCAAGACCACCGCCAAGGCCGACTGATCTCCAAAGACCGAAAGTCCGACATGACCGATACATCGCTTCCCGCCGCAGCGGGTCTGGGAACCTTCGAGCGCTGGCTGTCCGTCTGGGTGGCGCTCGCCATCGGCGCGGGGCTGCTGCTCGGCAACCTCTTCCCCGGCCTCTTCGCCGCCCTCGCTGCGCTGGAGGTCGCCTCGGTCAACCTGCCCGTCGCGGTGCTGATCTGGGCCATGGTCTATCCGATGATGGTCGGCGTGGATTTCGGCGCGTTGCGGCAGGTGGGCGACAAGCCAAAGGGGCTGGTCGTGACGCTGGTGGTGAACTGGCTGATCAAGCCCTTCACGATGGCGGCGCTCGGCGTGCTGTTCTTTGAGCACGTCTTCGCGGGTCTGATTCCGCCGGACGACGCGCAGGCCTATCTTGCGGGCGTTATCCTGCTGGGGGCCGCGCCCTGCACCGCGATGGTGTTCGTCTGGTCGAATCTCACGCGCGGCGATGCGACCTATACGCTGGTGCAGGTCAGCGTGAACGATGTGGTCATGGTCTTTGCCTTCGCACCCATCGTGGCTTTTCTGCTGGGCGTCACGGACATCGTCGTGCCGTGGGACACGCTGCTGCTGTCGGTCGGCCTCTACGTTCTGCTGCCGCTTCTGGCAGGGTATCTGACGCGGCGGAATCTGGTCTCGAACGGCGGCGAACGGTCGGTCGATGCGTTCAAAACTCGGGTGCAGCCGTTCTCGATCATCGGGCTGCTGGTGACGGTGGTGCTGCTTTTCGGGTTTCAGGGCGAGGTCATCTTTGAGCGCCCGCTCGTCATCGTGCTGATCGCAGTGCCGCTGCTGATCCAGTCCTACGGCATCTTCTTCATGGCCTATGGCGCGGCGCGGGCCTGGGGCATCCCGTTCAATGTGGCAGCACCCTGCGCCCTGATCGGCACGTCCAATTTCTTCGAACTGGCCGTCGCCGTCGCGATCAGCCTGTTCGGGCTGGGGTCAGGGGCTGCCTTGGCCACCGTCGTAGGTGTCCTCGTGGAAGTGCCGGTGATGCTGTCGCTCGTCGCTTTCGCGAACCGGACGAAACATTGGTTTCCGGCGGAAGCGGACGCGTCATGAGCATCGTCATCCATCACAATCCCGACTGCGGCACCTCGCGCAACGTGCTGGCGATCATCGAGGCGTCGGGCGAGGTGCCGGTGGTCATTCGCTATCTCGAAACCGGCTGGACCCGCCCACAGCTTCTGGCGCTGTTCGCCGCCGCAGGCCTCACGCCTCGCACCGCCCTGCGGGTGAGGAAGTCCCCGGCAGAGGAGCTGGGCCTGCTCGATCCGTCGGTTCACGACGACACGTTGCTTGCCGCGATGCTGGACCACCCCGTTCTGGTCAACCGTCCCATCGTCTGCGCGCCCAGGGGCGTCCGGCTCTGCCGCCCCAGCGAGGCCGTGCTGGATCTTCTCGACCGTCTCCCCCCTGGCCCTATGGCCAAAGAGGACGGCACGCCGCTGATTGACGCCGAAGGACATCGCGTTGACTGATACACCGAACCTCGAAGAAGCCCAACTCCACGCCATCGACACGGATCGCCTGTTGGCACCTGCGCGGGCGACGCACGCCCCGCGCATCCTGCTTCTCTACGGATCGCTCCGGGATCGTTCGTTCAGTCGCCTGATGACGGAGGAGGCCACCCGCGTCCTGACCCGCCTTGGGGCCGAAACGCGGACATACAGCCCCTCCTTTCTGCCCCTGCCTGATGACGTGGAGGCCGGTCACCCAAAGGTGCAGGAACTGCGCGACCTCGTTACATGGTCCGAAGGCATGGTCTGGTGTTCGCCCGAACGCCACGGCGCGATGACCGGCATCATGAAGACCCAGATCGACTGGATACCGCTGTCGCTGGGCGGCGTGCGCCCGACGCAGGGAAAGACGCTCGCCGTCATGCAGGTCAGCGGCGGCTCGCAGAGCTTCAACGCCGTGAACCAGCTCCGCATCCTCGGTCGCTGGATGCGCCTGCTGACCATCCCGAACCAGTCCTCCACCCCGAAGGCGTTTCTGGAGTTCGACGAGGCGGGGCGCATGAAGCCGTCGCCGTTCTACGACAGGATGGTCGATGTCATGGAAGAACTGATGAAGTTCACGCTGCTCACCCGCGACAACAAGGATTACCTGCTCGACCGTTACAGCGAACGGAAGGAGAGTGCCGAGGATCTGTCGAAGCGGGTGAACCAGAAGGCGATATGATCGGTTTTCTTCTTTCGCGCGACACCTGATCAAGATTTTGACGAAGAGCGGATCGGCCACCTCAACGCCACCTCAACCCGAATATGCCGTTCTGGCGCGGTTGGTGACGGTGAAAGGGAACCGTCCGGTGACGCCGCTCATTTTCTTCGTGGCTTGCATTTCTTTGCGAGCCTGAGGACTTCGAGGTGGAGTTCGTTGGCGTCGAGGACATGTGGATCGAACGGCCCGCCTGCCCATTCCATCAGGTCTTCGTATTCGGGATGGGCTGGATCGCCGATTGCGCTGAGGACGTGTTCGTATCCCGGGAGGCCGCCGACATCTTCGGGCGGGCATCTGCCGGTTATCTCGACAAGCTATGGATAGAGGTTGCCGGGTGTCGGATCGCCGATGGTGACGGTTTCGATCAGATGGCCCCAGTCATTTCCGAAGTCGCAAACATAGCGGATCGGGACTTTTCCAGCGGCGTCGATGACGTCACCGATGCTGACTTTGGTCACTGGCAAGGTGTCGGTGCCGAAGTGTCGGTGCCAAAGTCCGGACCGGGCAATCCCCAGCGAATCTCGCCTGCCATGAACTCGTAGAGATGACAGTCCTCCCACCCCATCGCCGCCTGGATGACAAGATGCAGTCGGTCGAGGCGGATGTCGCCGGGCACCCCGATGGTCCGCGAGACGGCGGGCACGACACCTTCGAGGGTGATCTTCAGACGGGTGATGGTCATATTGGGGCGGTGTCGTTCTGTCTGGCGGTCCGCCGACGCCAGGGCAGCAGATCGTCGACGCGGGTGATCTTGTCGTCGGGGATGCAGGCCAGTGCGTCGGCCAGCCACGCTTGCGGGTCGACGTCGTTCAACTTGGCGGTCTCGATCAGGGTATAGGCGAGGGCGGCGGCGCGACCGCCGGTCAGCGAGCCGACGAAGAGGTGGTTCTTCCGTCCGATAGCCACTGATCGCATTGCCCTTTCGGCCGTGTTGTTGACCATTTCCAGAACGCCGTGATCGAGATACGGCCGGAGCCGCTTCATGCGGGTGAGGGCATAGCGGATCGCCACGGCCAGCGGTGACTTGCCCGAGATGCTGGGCAATTGGGCGTGCAGCCAGGCCATGAGATCGTCGAAGATCGGCTTCGCCTTCGCCTGCCGGATATCGACGCGCTGATCCGGCGGCGACCCTCGCGCCTTCTTCTCGACGGCGTAGAGCTTCGCGATGCGGGCGATGGCCTCGTCCGCGATGGCAGAGCCCTGGGCCCTGTGGACGTCGACGAACTTGCGGCGCACGTGGGCCATGCAGGCGACCTCGCGGATCTCGCCGGAGCGGGAGATGTCCTCGAACCCGGCATGACCGTCCGCGTGCATCCAGCCTTGATACCCTGACAGGTGATCCTTTGGATGCTGGCCCTTTCGGTCGGGCGGGAAGCGATACCAGCTGGCGGGGTGGCACGTCACTGCCCCAGGGCCGCTCGTCCCGCCCACAAGACCAGAGACGCGCCGTGGTGGTCTTTCCCGTTCCAGGTGCCAGCATGTTCACCGGAGTATCATCGGCGAAGATCGCCTGTCCGGCCAGCGCGTGGCGGCCAATGGCATCTGCCAGTGGCTCGAGCAGCGCCGTCGATTTGCCGACCCAGTCGGCCAGGGTCGAGCGGTCCAGATCGAGCCCGTCCCGCTCGAAGATCCGGCCTTGCCGGCAGAGCGGCAGGTGATCGGCGTATTTGTTGACCAGCACATGCGCCAGCAGGCCCGGGCCAGGGCGGCCGCGTTCGA
>JBGTLJ010000388.1:0-1953 GCA_041744175.1 Oceaniglobus sp.
CCCGCCCGCCGTGACGTCACGCCGCACGGGGCGGGGCGATTCCGGGGCGTGGCAGAAAAGCAGGCTGGGCGGCACGCAGGCAGGGGCGGCAGCAACACTGACGGTTTGCCCTGCACCCGCCCTAGACCAGTCGAGACACATCCTTGGCCGCACGCACGAAATCCTTGAACAGCGGGTGGGGGGCGAACGGCTTGCTCTTCAGTTCGGGGTGGAACTGGACGCCGATGAACCAGGGATGATCCTCGACCTCGACGATTTCCGGCAGCCGACCGTCCGGCGACATCCCCGAAAACCTCATCCCCTTCGCCTCAAGGGCCGCACGATAGGTCAGATCCACCTCGTAGCGGTGGCGATGACGTTCCTCGATCACGCCCGTTCCGTAGACCTCTGCCACCTTCGATCCTTCGGCAAGATTGGCGGTATAGGCCCCGAGCCGCATGGTGCCGCCCTTGTCGTCGTCGATCCGGCGCCGGGCGGTGTGGTTGCCCTGCACCCATTCCTTGAGGTGATAGACCACGGGTGTGAACCGCCGCACATCGGCCTCGTGATCGAATTCCTCTGATCCGGCCTCGGGCAGGTCGGCCAGATGGCGCGCAGCCTCGATCACCGCCATCTGCATTCCCAGACAGATCCCCAGATAGGGAATCTTGCGGGTGCGGGCATATTGCGCGGCCTTGATCTTGCCTTCGGTTCCACGCTCGCCAAAGCCGCCGGGCACAAGGATCGCGTGAAATCCCTCCAGGCTGGCGGACGGATCGTCACGCTCGAACAGTTCGGCATCGACCCAGTCGATCTTGACCTTCACGCGGTTGGCCATGCCGCCGTGGGTCAGCGCCTCGGCGATGGATTTGTAGGCATCCTCAAGCTGGGTGTACTTGCCGACGATGGCGATCCGCACCTCGCCTTCGGGGTTGTAGATCCGGTCATAGACGTCCTCCCACCGGGTCAGGTTGGGGCGCGGCGCGGGCGAGATGCCGAAGGCGTCCAGCACCGCCTGATCCAGCCCCTCGCGGTGATAGGCCAGCGGCGCCTCGTAGATGGATTTCAGATCATAGGCGGCGATCACCGCATCCGCGCGCACGTTGCAGAACAGCGCCAGCTTGTCGCGCTCCTTTTGCGGGATCATCTTTTCGGACCGGCACACCAGAATATCGGGGGCGATGCCGATGCTGCGCAGTTCCTTGACGCTGTGCTGGGTCGGTTTCGTCTTCAACTCTCCGCTCGCGGCGATCCAGGGCAGCAGGGTAAGGTGCATGAAGATGCATTCGCCGCGCGGGCGGTCCTGGCCGAACTGGCGGATCGCCTCGAAGAACGGCAGCCCCTCGATGTCGCCAACTGTGCCGCCGATCTCGCACAGCATGAAATCGACCTCATCCGCGCCGATTTTCAGGAAGTCCTTGATTTCGTTGGTGACGTGGGGGATCACCTGGATCGTCTTGCCCAGATAGTCGCCGCGCCGTTCCTTTTCCAGCACGCTCGAATAGATCCGCCCCGACGACACGCTGTCGGTGTTGCGCGCCGCCACCCCGGTAAAGCGTTCGTAATGGCCGAGGTCCAGATCGGTTTCGGCACCGTCATCGGTCACGAACACCTCGCCATGCTCGAACGGGCTCATCGTGCCGGGATCGACGTTGAGATAGGGGTCGAGCTTGCGCAACCGCACCGAAAATCCCCGCGCCTGGAGCAATGCGCCAAGGGCGGCCGAGGCAAGCCCCTTGCCCAGCGACGACACGACCCCGCCGGTGATGAAGACATAGCGTGCCATGATGGCCCCCCGTGGGAAATCGCAATCGACGTTTCAAAGAGATGCGCAAAACGCACCGCCACGGGAGTTGAGCCTTAGAGCATTCGCGCACCGCCCGCAACCGGACGGCGACGGTACAATGGTGCGCCGCGATCAGTCGGCGCGGGGCGGCGTCAGCGGTTCGTCGGCCACCGGGGGCGGCATGGGAA
>JBGTLJ010000389.1:0-2561 GCA_041744175.1 Oceaniglobus sp.
AGCAGCAGGACGGCATAACGGATGTAGCGCATCCGCTAGGTCTAGCCGCCGTTCAGGCGGTCGCGCAAGGCCTTGCCGGTCTTGAAAAACGGCACGTGCTTTTCCTCGACCTGAACCGATTCGCCGGTGCGGGGGTTCCGACCGGTTCTAGCATCGCGTTTCTTCACCGAGAAGGCGCCGAAGCCGCGCAGTTCCACCCGGTCGCCGCGCGCCATAGCGGCGATGATCTGGTCGAAGATCGTGTTCACGATCCGCTCGACGTCGCGCTGGTAGAGATGGGGGTTGTCGTCAGCAATCTTCTGGATCAGCTCCGACCGGATCATCCGACACCTCCCCGGTGGGCCGCGGTGGTCGTCATGAACGCACCGGCACGGCCAACTATAGAGGAATCGGCGCGCGGTGGAAACAGTTTCGCGCCGTCCCGCGGGCCGAACCGCGGCGCAACAACCTGAAATCGGATGAAATTCCGGATCGGACGCGCTGTTTGGTGGCCGTCCCCCGCGGCAGGGATGCGCCGCGGGGGATGGCTTCGGTGCAGCTACTTGCCGTCGCCCTTCAGCGCCGCGCCAAGGATGTCGCCCAGCGATGCGCCGGAGGCGGAACTGCCATATTGTTCGACGGCTTCCTTCTCCTCGGCGATCTCGCGTGCCTTGATGCTGAGCCCGAGGCGGCGCGTCTTCTGGTCCACGGCGGTAACGCGCACGTCCACCTTGTCGCCCACCCCAAAACGTTCGGGGCGCTGTTCGGAGCGATCGCGCGACAGGTCGCTGCGGCGGATGAAGGACTTCGCGCCCTCGTATTCCACCTCGATGCCGCCATCCTCTATCGACGTCACCGTGACGGTAATGATCGAGCCGCGCGACACCCCCTCGGTCACGCCTGAGAAGCTGTCGTCGAGCGCCTTGATCGACAGCGAGATACGCTCTTTCTCGACGTCCACTTCGGTGACGACGGCCTGCACGACGTCGCCCTTCTGGTAGTTGCCGATCGCCTCTTCGCCGCGCTCGTCCCAACTGATGTCGGACAGGTGGACCATGCCGTCGATGTCGCCGTCCAGCCCGATGAACAGGCCGAACTCGGTGATGTTCTTCACATCGCCCTCGACCTGGGTGCCTTCGGAATGGGTTTCGGCGAACACCTCCCACGGGTTGCGCTGAGTCTGCTTCAGGCCCAGCGACACGCGGCGCTTCTGCGGGTCGATCTCCAGCACCATCACCTCGACCTCCTGGCTGGTCGACACGATCTTGCCGGGGTGCACGTTCTTCTTGGTCCAGCTCATCTCGCTGACATGCACCAGCCCCTCGACGCCGGCCTCCAGCTCGACGAAGGCGCCGTAGTCGGTGATGTTGGTGACACGGCCCTGATGCACCGAGCCGAGCGGGAATTTCGCCTCGACCGAGTCCCACGGATCGTCCAGCAGCTGCTTCATGCCGAGCGAGATGCGGTGCGTTTCCTTGTTGATCTTGATCACCTGGACCTTGATCGTCTCGCCGATGTTCACGATCTCGCTGGGGTGGTTCACCCGGCGCCAGGCCATGTCGGTCACGTGCAGCAACCCGTCGACACCGCCGAGATCCACGAATGCGCCGTATTCGGTGATGTTCTTCACCACGCCGTCGATCGCCTGACCCTCGTGCAGGTTGGCGATGACCTCGGCGCGCTGCTCGGCGCGGCTTTCCTCGAGGATGGCGCGGCGCGACACGACGATGTTGCCGCGGCGGCGGTCCATCTTCAGGATCTGGAACGGCTGCTTCAGGCCCATCAGCGGGCCAGCGTCGCGCACCGGGCGGACATCGACCTGGCTGCCCGGCAGAAACGCGACCGCGCCGCCCAGATCGACGGTGAAGCCGCCCTTCACCCGGCCAAAGATGGCGCCGTCGACACGATTCTCGTCGGCATAGGCCTTTTCCAGACGGTCCCAGGCCTCTTCGCGGCGGGCCATCTCGCGGCTGATGACCGCTTCGCCCTTCGAATTCTCGACCTGGCGCAGGAACACCTCGACGGTGTCGCCGACCTCGATCTCGGGCATCTGGCCGGGCTCGGCGAATTCCTTCAGATCGATGCGGCCTTCCATCTTGTAGCCGACGTCGATGATGGCCTGGCCCGCCTCGATGGCGATGACCCGGCCCTTGACCACCGACCCCTCGTCCGGCGTGTCGATCTCGAAGCTGTCGTTCAGGAGGGCTTCGAATTCCTCCATGGATGCGGATGCGCTCATGTGGCGGTTTGGTTCCTTCGGATGTTGCTGGCCGTGCGGTTGTCTCCGCCGGTCTGATGGATTGGCCGATCGGGGCAGCCGGACAAACGGAAAAGGGCCGGTGGATGCCGACCCTGCCCAAACGCCCGAAGCTGTTCCGCCCCTTCGACGCGACCGGGTCTAGGCGTTAAACGTGCCCTGCGCAAGCCTGCCCAAGCCTGCCGAAGCCCGATGCGGCGCAGGCGGACCGCCCGCGTCATGGCAGGCGGGTCAGAACCTGAGGCGCAGCCTTACCGCGTCGATGGCGGCGGCGATGGCGGCGTCGATGGACATGTCGCTGGTGTCGATGACGACCGCGTCGGCG
>JBGTLJ010000390.1:0-2379 GCA_041744175.1 Oceaniglobus sp.
GAACAGCTCCTCGTCGGTGCGGCGGTTCATGTCGGCAAAGAAATCGTCCGACTCGTCCTCGACGGGTTCCGGCTGGATCCGCGCGACGCGGGCTGCCGTGGCGGGGGCACGGACCGGCGACGCGGGCCGTGCGGCGGGGGATTCGTCGTCTTGCGGAACCGTGACGGCGCGCAGCGGTTCGGCCATCCGGCGGCGCGGCACGGGCATGTCGTGTTCGACAACGGTGGCGTCGATTCCGGTAGCAACCACGGACACCCGCATCCGGCCTTCCATCATCTCGTCCAGGGTGCTGCCGACGATGATGTTGGCATCGGGGTCCACCTCTTCGCGGATCCGGTTCGCGGCCTCGTCCAGTTCGAACAGCGTCAGGTCGTGACCGCCGGTGATGTTGATCAGAACGCCCTTGGCGCCGCGCAGCGAGATCTCGTCCAGCAGCGGGTTGGCGATGGCGCGCTCCGCCGCCTCGATCGCGCGGTTTTCACCCTCGCCCTCGCCGGTGCCCATCATCGCCTTGCCCATCTCGTCCATCACGGCGCGCACATCCGCAAAGTCGAGGTTGATCAGACCCGGGCGCACCATCAGGTCGGTCACACCCTTGACGCCCTGATAGAGCACGTCGTCGGCCATGGAGAACGCTTCGGTGAACGTGGTCTTTTCGTTGGCCAAACGAAACAGGTTCTGGTTGGGGATGATGATCAGCGTATCGACCATCTTTTGCAGCGCATCGACCCCTTCCTCGGCCTGCTTCATCCGCTTGGCGCCTTCGAACTGGAACGGCTTGGTCACGACGCCGACGGTCAGCACGCCCAGTTCACGCGCAGCCTGGGCAATGATCGGCGCCGCGCCGGTCCCGGTGCCGCCGCCCATTCCGGCAGTGATGAAGCACATGTGCGCGCCCGCCAGATGATCGACAATCTGCTCGATGCTTTCCTCGGCGGCCGCGGCGCCCACGGCGGGACGCGCGCCCGCACCCAGACCCTCGGTGACCTTGATGCCCATCTGCACCTTTGCGGGGGCGGTCGATTGCTGCAACGCCTGGGCGTCGGTGTTGGCGACGACGAATTCGACCCCGTCGAGCTGCTTGGCAATCATATTGTTCACGGCGTTGCCGCCCGCCCCGCCGACCCCGAACACGGTGATCCGTGGCTTGAGTTCGTCCTGCTGGGGCATCATGAGGTTGAGTGTCATCGAGGTGTCCGCCTGTGTCTGATCCCGTTGTGCCGGGGTTTGCTGCTGCTGTTTTCTGCGATTCTATCGGCTTGCCCGCGACTCGTCACTCAAAAAACACAGGTTCGACACAAAATGTGGGCGATTTTTTGCGTAATTTAACGGTATGTCGCGCCTGACCCCATATCGGGGGTCGGCGTCGGATTCAGGCACAACACAACGGAGGCTCCGGCAAAGGGCGCGGGCGCACCTTGCCGGGTGTCATGGATGAATTCAATGTGGTGGACGACTGCTCGATTCGCCATCCGGCCTCTTGCGGGCCCTGATGAACCGTTTAGCGCAATTTGCGGACCGCGTCACGCGATATCGCGGCGGGAACGGCCTGCGGGCGAAAGGTAGCAGGATAAGGCCGACGGACCAATGCCCGTCGGCCCCATGTGACAGTCCGGCGGGCGGATTTTAGCCCTTGCGACGACGGCGCAGCATCGCCATGCCCGCCAGCCCGCCGATGAGCATCGGCAATGCGGCGGGCAGGGGGATTGGGGCGATCGGCTGGGAATATTCGACGACATAGGCGCGATAGGGTTCGTCGTTCAGGTAATCGTTCCACGATCCGGTCGCCCTGTCCTGCCACCAGCCGACGACATAATCCTCGCCGTCCTTGTCGTCGTTCGGTTCGTCGGTCAGCCAGTTGGTATAGCTCAGGGCATCGCCGTCCTCCGGGCCGCCGATCCAGCGAAAGTCGCCCTCGGCGTCACTGTCGGAGGCGCCGATCAGGTAGTAGCTGAAGTCCTTGAACTGGCCGGTGATCTTCGGCTGCAACTGCCACAGCACGTTGAGGAATTCCTGTTCCGCAGCCGAGGTGATGGTGGCGAGATATCCGGCAAGGCCGTTGAACACCGAGGATTCGGCAATTGCCTCTGTCTGCGGCGCGGTCAGACCGGTATCGGCAAGCACGAAGTCGTAGAAGTGACCATTGCCGCCGATTGCGGTTTCCCACTGCACCGGGGCCGCGACGGCGCCCGTGGCGCAGAACCCGGCGGCAAGTACGGCATAAACACGATGTCTCATCGAATCATCCAATTCGTTAATTGATAATTAAATAAAGCTGGGATGCCGGATCTTCAAAGTCAATTTGGAATCATCGCGTTAACCAACAATCGCTGGGCTCACCGCCGACCCTGCAATCACCAGTTGTCCTTGAACCACTTG
>JBGTLJ010000391.1:0-2715 GCA_041744175.1 Oceaniglobus sp.
ACGATCAGCCCCGACAATGCCCGCGCCGCGCGCGATGTGGCCGAAGGCGGCGATCCGACCCAAGGCGCGCTGGCGTCCGAACTCGCGGCGGAAATCTACGGTCTGGCGGTGCTGGCGCCGCGGATCGAGGATCAGGACAACAACACCACCCGGTTCATCGTCATGGCCCGGGACGGCGATTTCACCCGGCGCGGCGCCGGCAAGATGATCACGTCCTTCGTTTTCCGCGTGCGCAACCTTCCCGCGGCCCTCTACAAGGCCATGGGGGGCTTCGCCACCAACGGGATCAACATGCTGAAGCTGGAAAGTTACATGGTCGGCGGTGATTTTACCGCAACCCAGTTCTATGCCGAGGTCGAGGGTCATCCGGACGACGAAAACATGATCCGCGCCTTCGAGGAACTGGATCATTTCACCGATCTGATCACGGTGCTTGGCACCTACCCCGCCGATCCGCGCCGCACCTGAAGGAGCCCGTAATGCCCGGAAAACGCCTGTTGACGGAATTTGGCATGGGCACATCCCTGCGCCGACAGGATTATACCCAGGCGGCGGAACGAGCGCTGCGCGACGCGCTGTGGCACAATTCGATCAACCTCGCCGAACTGTTCGGCTTTCCCAAGACCGCGATGCAGATCGACGTCGAAATCGGCGTGCAGAACCCCAGTGCCGTGGATCGGGACGTGCTGGCCCGGGTGTTCCCCTATGGCACGCCGCATATCCGGGTGGTGCAGGGCGGGCTGGACGTCCCACGCGCCGATGGCGGCAAACCCACTGTGATCGCGAATGCGGCGATTTCGGTGAGTTTCGACATGGAGCGCACGCAATGACCATGCAGCGCGTCATCATCGAGATGGGGATGGGCAACGATCTGCGCGGGCAGGACTATACCAAGGCCGCCGGGCGGGCGATCGAGGATGCGATCCGCCACTCGTCACTGCCGCTGTTTGGCGCGCTGGGCCTGGCCCATGACGCGATGGAGGTGCACGTCACCATCGGCGCGCAAGATCCCGATGCCGTGGATTGCGCGGCACTGTCGTCGCGATTGCCCCGCGGCCGCGTCACGGTGACGGCAACCCATGGCGGGCTCGACATCGCCAACCCCGATACCGGCGAGATCACCGTGATCGCCACAGCCGCCGTCGAGGCGTTTCTGCCGCATCAGCCCGGATGGCGCCTCGCCAAAACGGAATGAACCGACAGCCTTCGGATAAGGATGCGCGCTCGCAATTGGCAGGCGGCGTCCGGGTCCGCCCTATCCGTCCCGCCGCGCCAGCGCCGCGGCGCGCGTTTCTCCCAGCCCCATGTTGGTCGACAGGATATCGGGATCGACCCGCAGGTCGATCACCGCAGGCCGTCGCGCCGCCCGTGCCCGCCCGAACGCTTCGGGAAATTCCATCGCTTTGTCAACGGTTTCACCGTGCCCGCCATAGGCCCGCGCCAGCGCGGCAAAGTCCGGATTGGCCAGATCGGTGCCACTGACACGTCCGGGATAGTGATTTTCCTGGTGCATGCGGATCGTGCCGTAGCGCCCGTTGTTCACCACCACGACGATGGGCGTCGCACCGTGCTGGATCGCAGTGGACATCTCGTTCAGGGTCATCTGGAAACAGCCGTCCCCGGCCAGACAGACCACGCATCTGTCCGGATGGGCCAGAGATGCAGCAATCGCGGCCGGAAACCCGTATCCCATGGATCCGCTGGTGGGGGCCAGTTGCGTGCCATGGCGTTTGAACCGGAAATAGCGGTGCAGGAAGGCGGCATAATTGCCGGCCCCGTTGGTCAGGATCGCATCTTCGGGCAGGGTGTCCGACAGCCACGCGATCACCTTTTCGACCGCTCCTGCACCGGTCGCACCAGCGGGCACCTGCCATGCCTCGTACTCGGCACGGGCCTGTGCCCGCCAGCCGGGATCGCGTGGGGCGGCGGGCAGATCGGCCAGCTGCGCGACCACATCGGCCGCGCGGGCCGGGATCGCCAGATCGGCCCGATAGATGCGGCCGATTTCGCAGGGATCGGGATGGATGTGGACAATCTTCACCCCGGGGGCGTGGGATGGGATGATCTGGTATCCGTTCGTTGCGATATCCCCAAATCTTGCGCCCATCAGCACCAGAAGATCGGCGGCGCGCAGACGCTGCGCCAGCTTCGGGTTCATCCCCACGGCCAGATCTCCGGCATAGACGGGCGAGCGGTTGTCGAGATGCCCCTGGCGGCGGAACATGGCGGCCACGGGAATATCGCGGGTTTCGGCGAAACGGCGCAGGTCCGCGGCTGCGGTGGCTGACCAGTCGCTCCCGCCGACAACGATCAGCGGACGGGCAGCCGCATCGATATGCGCCGCGATGGCGCTGATCTGGTCGCGCGACACGGCGGCGATGGCGGGGGCTGTCGGGTCAAGGTCGGGGACATCGCTGAAAGCCGACAGCATGTCCTCGGGCAGCGCCAGAACCACCGGTCCGGGGCGTCCCGATACCGCCACGTGGAATGCCCGCATGATGTATTCGGGCAGCCGGTCGGTCTGGTCCACCTCGCCCACCCACTTGACCAGGCCACTGAAAACGCGGCGATAGTCCAGTTCCTGAAACGCCTCCCGGTCGCGGTGGCCGCGTGCGATCTGTCCGACGAAGGCCACAAGGGGGGTGCTGTCCTGCATCGCCACATGCAGGCCGGCACTGGCGTTGCAGGCGCCGGGCCCGCGGGTGACGAACAGCA
>JBGTLJ010000392.1:0-5808 GCA_041744175.1 Oceaniglobus sp.
CCGTCGTCGACCACGATGCAGGACACGGCCCACACCCGCGCCTATCTGGCCAGCGCACGGTTCTGACATAACAATTCCTGCGACCGGCGCCGCGCCGCGACACGCAGCCATGGGAGGAAAGACATGCTGAGGAAAAAGACCACCGACAGTGCCCGCCGCGCACCCCGCGCCGGCTTTGCATCCGAAGACCCCCGCACATCCGTCGACAGGCGCGCGTTCCTGCGCGGATCGGGTCTGGCCATCGGCGGTCTGGCGGCGATCTCGGCCACCGGCGGCTCTGTCACCAGGGCCACCGCCCAGCAGGCGGTGGATGCCAGCGTCAAGACGATCAAATCGGTCTGCACCCATTGTTCCGTCGGCTGCACCGTGATCGCCGAGGTGTCGAACGGTGTGTGGACAGGCCAGGAACCCGCATGGGACAGCCCGTTCAACCTTGGCGCCCATTGCGCCACGGGCGCCGCGGTGCGCGAACATGCCCATGGCGAGCGGCGGCTGAAATACCCGATGAAGAAAGAGGGCGGCGAATGGGTCCGGATCTCGTGGGATCAGGCAATGGACGAGATCACCGCCAAGATGACCGCCATCCGCGATGACGCGGGCGCCGATTCGGTCTATTGGCTGGGCAGCGCCAAGCACAACAACGAACAGGCCTACCTGCTGCGCAAGTTCGCCGCCTACTGGGGCACCAACAACATCGACCACCAGGCGCGGATCTGCCATTCGACCACGGTGGCGGGCGTGGCCAACACATGGGGCTACGGCGCCATGACCAACAGCTACAACGACATCCACAATTCCAAGGCGATCTTCCTGATCGGCGGCAACCCGGCCGAGGCGCATCCCGTGTCGCTGTTGCACATGCTGAAGGCCAAGGAAGAGAACAACGCGCCGTTCATCGTCTGCGATCCGCGCTTTACCCGCACCGCCGCCCATGCGGATGAATATGTGCGCCTGCGCCCCGGCAGCGACGTGGCGCTGGTCTGGGGGATCCTGTGGCACATCTTCGAGAACGGCTGGGAGGATCAGGAGTTCATCCGCACCCGGGTCTGGGGAATGGACCAGATCCGCGACGAGGTGTCGAAATGGACCCCCGATGAAGTCGAGCGCGTGACCGGTGCACCCGGCGCGCAGCTGGAACGCGTCGCGCGCACACTGGCCGAGAACCGCCCCGGCACCGTGATCTGGTGCATGGGCGGCACCCAGCACACCAACGGCAATAACAACACCCGCGCCTACTGCATCCTGCAACTGGCGCTTGGAAACATGGGCCGTGCGGGCGGCGGCACCAACATCTTCCGCGGTCACGACAATGTTCAGGGCGCCACCGACCTTGGCGTGCTGGCCGACACCCTGCCCGGCTATTACGGCCTGTCAGAGGGATCCTGGGCGCACTGGGCCCGTGTTTGGGATGAGGATCTGGACTGGCTCACGGGCCGGTTCGACGTGATGAAGGGCGATGGGCCCGACGGCACCGACCGCCTGATGATGCAGGAAACCGGCATTCCGGTGTCGCGCTGGATCGACGGCGTGCTGGAGGATGCGGAAAACATCGACCAGCCGAACACGCTCAAGGCGATGGTGCTCTGGGGCCACGCGCCCAATTCCCAGACCCGTCTGAAAGAGATGAAGACTGCGATGGAAAAGCTCGACCTGATGGTGGTGATCGACCCCTACCCCACGGTGTCGGCCGTGATGCAGGACCGCACCGACGGCACCTACCTGCTGCCCGCCTGCACCCAGTTCGAAACCCGCGGATCGGTGACTGCATCGAACCGGTCGCTGCAATGGCGCGACAAGGTGGTCGAACCGCTGTTCGAATCACTGCCGGACCACACCATCATCTCGATGTTCGCGAAAAAGTTCGGCTTTCACGACAAGATGTTCCGCAACATCGCCATGGACGGCGACGAACCCAATGTCGAGGATGTTACCCGCGAATTCAACCGCGGCATGTGGACCGTCGGCTATACCGGCCAGTCGCCGGAGCGGCTCAAGATGCACATGGCAAACCAGCACACCTTCGATCAGACCACACTGCGCGCCAGAGGCGGCCCCGCCGACGGCGACTATTACGGCCTGCCGTGGCCAAGCTGGGGCACCGCAGAGATGAATCACCCCGGTTCGCCCAACCTCTATGACGTGTCGGTCCCGGTAAAGGACGGCGGCATGGGGTTCCGTGCCCGGTTCGGGGTAGAATACGAAGGTGACAATCTGCTCGCCGAAGGCGTCTATCCGGTGGGATCCGAAATTCAGGACGGCTATCCCGAGTTCACCATGCAGATGCTGATCGACCTCGGCTGGGACGGCGACCTGACCGCGAATGAACGCGGCACGATCGAATGGATCAGCGGGTTCCGCGACACCCGGCCGGGCACCGAAGAGGTGGGCGAGACGTCCCAGACCGGAGAACGCCCGTCCGACTATTCGGCTCAGATCGGCGGCGTGAACTGGAAGACCGATCTTTCGGGCGGCATCCAGCGGGTCGCCATTGCCCACGGCTGCGCGCCCTATGGCAACGCCAAGGCCCGCGCCGTGGTCTGGACGTTTCCCGATCCTGTCCCCCTGCACCGCGAACCGCTCTATTCCAGCAGGCGCGACCTGGTCGCCGACTACCCGACCTACGAGGACAAGAAATTCTGGCGGGTGCCGACGATGTACGCCTCGATCCAGGAAAACGACTTTTCCGAAGAATATCCGATCATCCTCACATCGGGGCGGCTGGTCGAATACGAGGGTGGCGGCGACGAAACCCGTTCCAACCCCTGGCTGGCGGAATTGCAGCAGGACATGTTCGTCGAGATCAACCGCCGCGATGCCAACAATCTGGGCGTGCGCGACGGGGCTATGGTGTGGGTCGAGGGGCCGGAAAAGGGCAAGGTGCGCGTCAAGGCGATGATCACGGAACGGGTCGGCGAAGGCGTGGCCTTCATGCCGTTCCACTTTGGCGGAATCATGGAAGGCGTGGATCTGCGCGACAAGTACCCCGACGGCGCCGATCCCATCGTTCTGGGGGAATCCTGCAACACGGCGCAGACCTACGGGTATGACAGCGTCACGCAGATGCAGGAAACCAAGGCGACCCTCTGCAAGATCTGGACAGCGTAAGGAGCACTATCATGGCAAGAGCGAAGTTTCTGGTCGACGCCGAACGCTGCATCGAATGCAACGCCTGCGTGACCGCCTGCAAGAACGAACACGAGGTGCCCTGGGGCATCAACCGCCGCAAGGTGGTCACGATCAACGACGGGTCTCCCGGCGAACGCTCGATCTCGGTGGCCTGCATGCACTGTTCCGATGCGCCCTGCATGGCGGTCTGTCCGGTGGACTGCTTCTATCAGACCGATGACGGGGTGGTCCTGCACTCCAAGGATCTGTGCATCGGCTGCGGCTACTGCTTTTATGCCTGCCCGTTCGGTGCACCGCAGTTTCCCCAGGCCGGGAATTTCGGATCGCGCGGCAAGATGGACAAGTGCACGTTCTGCGCCGGCGGGCCCGAAGAGAACAATTCCACCGCCGAGTTCCAGAAATACGGCCGCAACCGGATTGCCGAAGGAAAGCTGCCGATCTGCGCCGAAATGTGCGCCACCAAGGCGTTGCTTGCCGGCGACGGCGACGAGGTATCCAGCATCTACCGCGAACGGGTGGTGGCGCGTGGCTTTGGATCGGGCGCCTGGGGCTGGGGCACCGCCTACGACCAGAAGGGCGGCTGAGCCACTTCGAAACCTCATACAAAGTCCCCGGAGTCCAATCCGGGGCCTTTCGCGTTCATCCTCCCGCGGCCGGCACATCCCGCCCCCCGGGCGAATGGCCAGCGGCCCGTGCGATGATCAGTTCCCCTACCGGGACCCAACGGACGACTGCGTCAGGTGCCGGTCTGCCTTTGCGCGTCCCGGCGTTCGGCGCGCACCGCTTCGCGCGATCTGGGGCCTTGCCGCCCCTGGCGGGCCATCCTTCGCGCTGGGACAGGCGGTCGCCATCGGTTTCTTCGGTCTGGTCGTGGAACAGGTGGACCTGGGTCGGATAGGGCATGTCGATCCCCTCGCCGTCCAGCGCCATATAGACGGTTTGAAGGACCTCGCCGAACACAGGAGCTGGTCCGCGCGCCGTGATTTTGTCCACCACCGCAGCCGCACCACATTGGCGAAATCGCCAAGCAACACGGGAATCGTCTCTGGCGGCGGATCCGCGATCACCCCCGGAACTGATGCACAGGCCTTTTCCATGATCCGCCGCGCCTTGTCCCAGTCATCGTTGCAGCCGATGCCGATCTCGTATTCCGACCGGCGGAACTCGAACGCTGTGTTGACGATCACGCTCTCGGTATAGATGTCGGAATTCGGGATCACGACACGCCGCCCGTCATAGGTCCTGAGAAAAGTCGCCCGGGTCTCGATTTCCTCGACCGTGCCCTCGTGACCGCCCGAAACGATCTGATCGCCGACCTCGAAGGGCTGGCGCAGCAGGATCAGGATGCCCGCCAGCATGTTCTGCAGGATGTCCTTGAACGCGAACCCGATGGCGACCGAACTGACGCCCAGTCCCGCGATCAGAGCGCCCGGCGTGCTGGTGGGGGCGCCGATGGTGATGGCCAGCATCGCGCCGGCGATCACGATCGCCCAGCGCGCCAGCGCGCCTGCCACCTCACCGAGGCTATGGCGGCCACGTGCCCGCGCGGTATGGCGCACCACCCGCCGCGCCAGCAGGCTCAGCCCCCAGAAGACCACCATGAACACGACCGCCACGGCGATGTTGGGAAGCAGCCGGAACAGACCGTCCAGCCAGCTGTCGAGCTTGTCGAAGATCAGCCCGGTGTTCGCCTCGACTTCGTTCATCTGTTCAGGTCCTCATATGTTTATGGATTGACCAAGCGTATGGCGGCGCAACCTGGTCAACATGTCCTTGGGACGGCAGTTCCCTCAGAACCGTTCCGCGAACAGTCGGCGCAGCGGCATCATCCGGTCGACCGCCCTGCCCGCCGCACGCACCAGCCCGTCCTCGCGCCAGCCCTCGATGTCGACCTCCACCACCAGACCCTTGCGGCGCAGCATGTCACCGTGGGGATGGTCCCTGTCATAGGGCGCCGACACACGTTTCAGCGGCGCGTCGCCGAAATTGGAAATGCGCCCGTCAAGATCGGCCAGCGCACCGTCCAGCAGATCGCCCCACCTGTCAACGAATGCCCGCCAGCGCAGGAGGCTTTCCTTTTCGAGCCCGACCACACCCAGACAGAGGATCAGATGTTCGGGGGTAGAGGCAAAGAAGAACGCCGGTGCAAGCACGTTTCTGTCAGGCGGCGCGAAAAGGATGTGCAGGTGCGGGCTGTAGCGCGTCTTGTCCTTCGAGAACCGAACGTCGCGGTGGATGCGGAACAGCTTGCCGGTATGGCTCGTGCCGGTCCTGCGGCCGATCTCCTCGGCCATCACGTCCGCAAAGAACTCTGCCGGCCCGCGCACCTGCGCGACGAACCTCGCCTTGTTGGGCTCGAACCACGCCTTGGTGTTGTCGGCGCGCAGTTCCGAAAAGAACCGGTTGGCCTCGTCGATCATCTCGACAAATCCGTCGGTATCCGCCATCGCCTACCCCCGCTCGCCTCAAAGACCAGCACGACTGCGACACCGGACCAGCGCCATTCCTCTTTCCAATCGCCCGCCACCCGTCTAAGTTTGCAATCGGGAGGATTCCGTCATGATATTTCGTATCTTTCAGGTGCTTGCGCTGATCTTCTGCGCCGCCGCCGCCACGGCCCAGGACGCCGAGATCGCCAGCCCAACGGGCGCCGCCCCGACCTTGGCGGACATCATGGCACGC
>JBGTLJ010000393.1:0-2174 GCA_041744175.1 Oceaniglobus sp.
CACTTGCGTATCTGTCGCCTGCTCGGGCATGTTGGCGGCGGGTGAGTTCAGTCCAGCCCATGGGGATCTCCGTTCAGCTTTGCAACCGAACTGAATCACAACCTACTGAACTCGCTCAATTGGTTTCAAATCGGGCTCTAAAATGCTGCTCCGCCGCCGGTGGCGGCCGGATACGGGCCGCCCGCTTATATACACCGGCGAGGAGCCGTCGACAGGAAACCGGGCGCCTTCCGGCAGATCGCCCAGGGCCGCCCCAGCCCGTGCCTTGTCCGCCGCATGACAGAGCCGGGCGATGCCGGCGAAGTTTAGCTCCGCAACGCAGAGACTAGAGGGCTCGCAGCCGGGACAGAGCACAGGGCCCCGCGGATCCGGTGTGCCAAGAGTGCGGCAGGAATCGCTGAACGCCTCTGTCTTGCCATGGGACAACGGTTATGGGTCAGCATCGAACGGTTGATCCCTTCGCCGACCATGGCGCCGTCGGGGACCGCCACCGCGCCGAACGGACGGGTTCCCGCAGCACTCAGCGCCGTGGCGGAGATTTCGATGGCGCAGCGCAGCAAGCGCTCTTCCTACACGGTGGCCCTTTCCGGGTCCGCTCACACCCTGCGGCAAAGCAGGCGACGCGCGTGTGGTTGGCGTGCCTTTCCCGCTGCGGGCGTTCGATCCCCCAGCGCGCGAACACCAGAGGACAGCGCGGATGGAACGTGCAGCCCGGCGGCGGCCACGCGGGGCTGGGCACCTCTTCTTCCATGGATGTGCGGGCGCGGTTGGCTGAATCAGGATCGGGGATCGTTTCCGGCAGCATCCGGGAATAGGGGTGCAGCGGGTCGGAAAACAGATCGCGCGTCGTCTGGATCCCGACGATCGGGCCCGGATACAACACCGCAATCTCGTCAGCCGTGTGCCGCACCACGCTCAGATCGTGGCCGACGAACAGATGGGTCAGGCCCATGTCGCGCTGCAACATCCTCAACAGGTTCAGGATCTGCGCCTGCACTAGCACGTCGGGCACGCTCGTCGGTTCCTCACAGACCGGGAACTCAGACTCGCCCGACAGGGCGCGGACGATCGAGATGCGCTGGAGCCAGCCGCCGGAAAACCCGTGCGGGCATTTGTCGTTGTCCGACAGGCCGAGGCCGACGATCAGCTTGATGAAAAATGCAATCATGGCGTCGGATCCTGACAGCCGGGGCGGGACGCGTTGGAGTTACATTTTCGCGTACTTGAGGTGCGCCTTGTTGTCGGGAAGCGGCGGAATCATCTTCACCTCATCGATGATGGCCCGGAGCGTCGGATGCCGGTACTGCGGGATCATGATGATCTTGTCCTTGACGGTCGTCAGCGCCACGGTTTCCAGCGCCAAACGCTTTTCGACGTCGAGTTCGGTGCCTGGCTGCTGGACCAAGGAGTCAAGCTCGGGGAACGACCGGCCGCCCCGGTTGAACTCGCCCGAATTGCTTTCCCGGATGTGGAATACCTGCAAAAGCGGCGAACAGACATCCAGCATCGGCAGCGCCACTGTGCCCCGTATCGCCGGGCGGTGTCGTCAATGCCGCGGCCCATTCACTCTTCAACTGCCTGTTCAACTGCCTGTCTGCCGACCCGCCCATTTTCACCCTTGGCGTGGAGAGCAAGCCAGCGCGTTCAAGGACACGACCCACTACATCCGGATGACCGGGGCGTTCACGATCCACATCAAAGATCGGGCCAATGTCACGGCGATGTCGGTCATCGCCGCTGCGTTCTCCTCCGATGGGGACGAACTGGCGATGGCCGGACGCACGGCCATTGCGGGCGCAAAGGTTCGCTGCCCCGGATCGCAGAAGCCCCCGTCGCGTCCGAGTGTCGCCGCTCTGTCGGGATTGGGGTCAGTTCGGCCCGGGACATCGTGCCGGGTCAGATCCCGATGACCCATCTGCGCGGGGATATGATCGAGTCGGCGACCTCCTGCCCTGACCATGCCCTTCTGGATACCGTAAGTCGCATAGGCAACGGCCATCCCACGACGCAGGACTGTTTCGATCGTGCAACGCCGACGGTCGGACAGGTCGCGGTGGCGGCGGCTTCGGGCATGAGGGCAAGGGGCAGGTCTGCAAGCTGACCGGCGCGCCCGATCCCTGACCACTGGAAGGATCGGCGCGCTGCCGGATCCTCTATCTGCTCGAGCTCGTCGG
>JBGTLJ010000394.1:0-2254 GCA_041744175.1 Oceaniglobus sp.
GGGCACCGACACCGGCGGCTCGATCCGCCAGCCCGCCGCCTTTGTCGGCATCACCGGGCTGAAACCGACCTACGGGCGCTGTTCGCGCTGGGGCATCGTCGCCTTTGCGAGCTCTCTCGATCAGGCCGGGCCGATGACCCGCGACGTGCGCGACTGCGCGATCATGCTGGGTGCCATGGCGGGCCACGACCCGAAGGATTCCACCAGCGCCGATTTGCCGGTTCCCGATTTCGAGGCGGCGCTGAGCGGCGACATCCGCGGCAAGACCATCGGCATCCCGCGCGAATACCGCATGGACGGGATGCCCGAGGAAATCGAAACGCTGTGGTCCGACGGCACCGCGATGCTGAAGGACGCGGGGGCGCGGATCGCCGACATCTGTCTGCCGCACACGAAATACGCGCTGCCCGCCTATTACGTGATCGCCCCTGCCGAAGCCTCGTCGAACCTCGCGCGCTATGACGGCGTGCGCTTCGGGCACCGCGCCAAGCTGGAACAGGGCGACGGCATCACCGAACTGTACGAAAAGACCCGCGCCGAAGGCTTCGGTGAAGAGGTCAAGCGCCGCATCATGGTCGGCACCTACGTGCTGTCCGCCGGGTTCTACGATGCCTATTACAACCGCGCCCGCCGGGTCCGCACCCTGATAAAGAAGGATTTCGAGGATGCGTTCGCGCAGGGTATCGACGCGATCCTGACCCCCGCCACCCCGTCGTCGGCCTTTGCGCTTGGGGCGATGGCCGACGCAGATCCGGTGCAGATGTACCTCAACGACGTGTTCACCGTCACGGTCAACCTGGCCGGATTGCCGGCCATCGCCGTGCCCGCGGGGCAGGACCACGACGGGCTGCCGTTGGGCCTGCAACTGATCGGGCGACCCTGGCAAGAGGCGGATCTTCTGAACGTCGCGTATACACTCGAACGTGCGGCGGGGTTTGTGGCCAAGCCCGGCAAATGGTGGTAGGCCATGCCTCTGAAATGCAGCAGATGAGGCGCAACGTGATGCACTCAACCGGACTCCGCGTCGGCGCGATGCTGGCGATCATCACCCTTGCGGGCTGCCAGGAACCGATTCCCGACGGCGGACAGGCCGGTATAGGGTTCAGCGATTATGGTTCTTACGAACGATCGCGTATTGGCCGCGATTCCGCGCTGCAACGGGGCGAATCGGTGTTTCCGGACGGTGCGATCGGAGCGGACGCCTATGGGCAAGACGCGATCGGGACTGATCCGCAGACCGCCACGCTCGACGGATCGGGGCGCCCGGTGATCTCCGGAGACGATCTGCGCGCCGCCGGTCTGCCCGGCGGGGCAGCCGGTTACGGCGCGCCGATCTCTGGCGCCTTCTCCGGCACCCCTGCGCCCGCGCCTGCCCAACTCGGCAGCAATCCGTCGATCTCGGACGAACAGGATTTCGGCGCGGTGTCCGAACGCCAGACCATCGAATCCGACGCACGGCGCATTGCCCGGCAATCCGCCGCCTATGAGGTTGTGCAGCCCACCGCCGTGCCCCAGCGCCCTGGCGAAGCCGCGCCTAACATCGTGTCCTATGCGCTGAATTCCACCAACCCGCTGGGCCAGCGCGCCTATCAGCGTTCCGCCTTCAACGCCGATTCCAAATTCCTGCGCGCCTGCGCCGGCTACAGTTCGTCCGACAGGGCGCAGGAGGATTTCCTGCGCAACGGCGGCCCGGAAAAGGACGGCCGCGGTCTTGATCCGGACGGTGACGGATTTGCCTGCTACTGGGATCCGACGCCGTTCCGCAAGGTGTCCGGCAACTGAACCCACCGACCGTCATTCGTCGCGCGTCGCCCAATCACGGGCCGCGCCGGGGCGGGGTCAAACCCGACATTGTCGTGCTCCACTACACCGCCATGACCAGCGTGCAGCGGGCCTGCGAGCGTCTCTGCGACCCTCAAAGCCAGGTATCCTGCCACTATCTGATCGACCGCAACGGCGGCATCGTCCGGATGGTGGACGAGGATCGCCGCGCCTGGCATGCCGGGGCCGGGTCCTGGGGCGGCATCGACGACATCAATTCGCGCTCCATCGGGGTGGAGCTGGCCAACAGCGGCACCGCCCCGTTTGCCGCGGCGCAGATGGATGCGCTCGAAACGCTGCTTGCCGACATTCTCGACCGCTGGAACATTCCGCCGCACCGGGTGATCGGCCATTCCTGCATGGCCCCGGGCCGCAAGATCGACCCTGGCCCCCGGTTCGACTGGCAGCGTCTGGCGCGTCGCGGCCTTGCGGT
>JBGTLJ010000395.1:0-4431 GCA_041744175.1 Oceaniglobus sp.
TTGTAGGCGGAAAGCAGCATTCTTAAGGGCGGACGCTTCCAAGCCGCAGACATCCAAAAAGGAGATGTTTGGGTCCTATGGGTCAATATTACTGACATATCGCATAATGAGAATTATGTAAAATTTCCGAACGTGTCGTCAGCTACTTTGCAAAAAGCGACCTTTGGCGTTGGCCAGTGGAGGCGGAGCTGGTCCGCGACTTGGCGCCGGACCTTTTGGGACACGGCCTGATCACATTGCCCTGTACCGACAACACCGATAAACTTTCGCCACGTCTTCGGACGTCAGCCATAGGCCGATCCCTTTCAGGTTTGTCATGAAGAGAACAAGCAATATTGATGCGATCCGTCGCAGTCTGATCATCGTCGCGCTGATCGCCCTGTTTGCGACATGCTATGTTGCCAGAGATTTTCTGCTACCGATCCTGTTGGGCTTTTTGATCGCCCTGACTCTGTCTCCGGCGACCCGCGGCCTAGCCCGGATCGGGGTACCGTACTGGGTGTCCGCTGTTGGCCTGATCGGCGCCACCGCGATCGCCATTTCGGCCGCGATCTACTTCTCCAGTGGCACTATCCTGGGTTGGATGGACAATGCGGACGAGATGCGTCTCGAGCTTCAGACTAAGCTCAGCGGCGTCTTCCGGCAGCTGGAGCAGGTGCGCCAGGCCGGCAAAGAGGTTGCGGACATCGCCGGTTCCAATTCGGCAGCGCAGGAAGTGGTCATTCGGCAGCCTACGCCGGTCGACGACACAATGAGCGTTGTTGGCGGCATTGGGTTCACCCTCGCCGTGTCTTTGGTCCTGGCGGGCTTCCTGCTCGCTTCGGGCCATTCGTTCTACATCAAGATCCTCCAGTCGTTTAGGACGCTCGGTGGCAAGAAGCGCGCTCTGACGATGGTCCATGATATCGAGCGGCGCGTTTCGCGTTATCTGCTGACTATCGCGCTGATCAACGCTGGTCTCGGGATCTGCGTCGGCCTGGCGCTGGCGGCGATCGGAATGCCCAATGCGCACATCTTGGGAACTGCGGCCTTCCTGCTGAACTTCCTGCCCTATGTAGGCGCCCTCATCGGCGTGGCCTTGGTCGCCGCCCTGTCGATCCTGACCTTCGATAGCCTCTCCCATGCCGCGCTCGCGCCCGCCGCCTATCTGACCCTGAATGCCCTGGAGGGGAATTTCGTGACGCCGACGCTTCTGGGGCAACGGCTGGAACTGAACACCGTAGCGGTGTTCTTAACCGTCGTGACCTGGGGCTGGCTCTGGGGGATCCCCGGCGCCCTCGTTGCCGTCCCGGTCCTTATCGTGTTCAAGGTCGTTGCCGACAACGTCGAAGGGATGGAGGTGGCCTCAAATTTCTTGGGCGCTGCCCCCGCATCGCACCGCGGGTGAGGCGGCGGCAGCGAAACGTCGTGTCCGAAGGACCGCCCTGCCGGACGTCGAGGACCGATGCGGGCGAAAGGCAGCCTTGGTTCGAGGACCTGCACCTCTCGAGTTGCCAGATTCCGGGCTGGTAGCCCACACACAGATAGTCAAATGAACGCGATGGAGGCCCACCAAGGAACGGAAGTTCGAAAAGGCGGTTAAGCCACGCCTTTATGCGGGAATAACGAATTGCAACTATCCACCACAGATCGGGACCTGCTCTGTGAGCAGATCATGTTCGGCGGCGCCACGGGCGGACAAACGGCACTCCAAAACCTGTTTCCGGCCGGTCTGATGCGGCGCGAGCTCTGCCTCGACGTCCTTCGGCCGGTCGCGGATCGCCTGGGCGTGTTGTGGTTGGAGGATGAGGTGACATTCATGAGCGTTCGCGTGGCAACTTTGCGGATGGAATTGCTACTCCAGAAGACCGCACAACCAGTTGATCCAGTCATCGAGAAGAAAAGCAAGCAAGCCGTATTCGCGAGCCTGCCCGGCGAAGACCATACATTTGGGGTCCGGATGGCGACAGATTTGCAACGCGCGAAGGGATGGGACGTCCATCTGGTGGTCAACGCGAGCGCAGCTGACCTGCTGTCGGAGATCGTGAACTCGCCCGCGGAGATCCTCGGCCTTTCAATCGGGTCAAGTTCGTCAATGCACGCGCTTTGCACGATGGTGCGGATGGTGACGGAGCGACGGCCTGACATGAGGATTCTGGTGTCTGGTGCACTCGTAGGTCTCGACGCCCGCCCTATCGAGCTCCTCGGTGTTACGGCGCACGCGGATACGTTCGAGCGGGCGGAAACGCTGCTCGACGCATTAGTGGACACCACGTCGACGCATGTCGGCTACTCGGATGCTGTCACGGTGCTTCCAGCTCAACCTGTCTGATCGACATCCGGCGGCATGGAAGAGGATGAATGATAATAACGGTGTAGCGCAAATGCTCCGAGACATGGCTTAGCCAACAGGCGATCCACGTGGGAAACCTCGGCTTGGTTGATGCCCTTGCTCGCGCAACTGGATTCTTAAGGTCCGTTGCGGCAGTGTCCTCTATCTTAGTTTCATCAGATCATCGCTGAACGCTTCCATGGGTGTCTTCCAACGCAGGCATTCTCTGGGTGAGCTGTTCGCAAATCGCCCTTATGTCGCGACTTGAGATCGCGGCTATGGGTTATTTACCTCCGCGCCATCAATCACTTGAAACGGCGATCCTCAGCTGTAATTGACTAAGTCACTAAACTCTGAGCTTTATCACGCGGTTGTTACGAACCTGATGAGCTTGAGTAAATGCACAGAAAAACTAACGCGATCAGTCACACCGGGCGACTGGGTCTGGGAAAGACGGCAACGTTAGGGCTGGTCACTGCGCTGGCATTTTTTGTCTTGAGCGGTGCAGTGGCGCTTTATATCACCCATCATCTTCGGTCGAGCAATGACCGGGTCATCCAGACGCATCAGGTGATCGTCGCTGTCGATCAGTTGCTGCTCGACATCCAGAATGCCGAAACGGGACAACGCGGTTTCTTGCTGACCGGTGACGAGAAGTATCTGGAACCCTACAATACAGCCCTGTCCCGCGTGCAGACCCGCATGAGCCGGGTTGGCGGCCTGATCGCGGACGACAGTGCGCAGCTGGAGCGGTTCAAGGAACTGCAGGGTCTGGTGGCGGCCAAGTTCCGCATCATGGAAGGCACGATCGCCACCTACCGCAGCCAGGGACAGGCCGCCGCCGTTGCAGAGGTGAATTCAGATGTCGGGATCGAGGCGATGGACAGTATCCGCGCCCTGCTCGCCCAGGTGCGCGACGCGGAAACCGAAGTACGGACGCAGCGCATCACGGAAATGGGCAACGCCTTTGGTTTTGCTGTTGTCGTCAGCGTGCTGACGGGTCTGCTGGGTGTCGCGCTGACGCTTCTGATCGGTGTCATGATGCGGCGGGCCGCGCTGATCACCCATCGGAACCAGTGGATGCAGACGGCGGAACTTGGTCTGGGGGCCGAGGTCGCCGGTGACTTGTCGACTGCGCAAGTCGCACAGCAGGTCCTGCGGTATCTGACCCACTACCTGGGGGCCGTTGCCGGTGCGCTTTACGTGGAAAAGGACGGGCATTTCGATCTGGCGGCGGTGCACGGCGTGCCCGAAAGCGCTTGCCTGCCCAAGCAGATCGGCCTGACGGACAGCCTGTTCAGTCATGTTCTTCAAGACCACCGTCCCATTGCGGTTGGCGAAGTGCCAGACGGCTATATCTCGTTCGGCTCCGGCCTTGGACAGGATCGGCCGCGCTATCTGGCGCTGGCCCCCGCAATCGTGGACGGCGATACGCTGGCCGTCTTCGAGCTGGGTTTTCTGAACCCCATCACCGACGATGCCCTTGCGCTGCTGGAGCAGGTGTCGGCCACGATCGCCACGTCCGTCAGGTCGGCCGAATACCGCACCCGGTTGCGCAATCTGGTGCTGGAAACCCAGCGCCAGTCCGAGGAACTGCATGTGCAGAGCGAAGAACTGCGCGTGTCCAACGAAGAGCTGGAAGAGCAGGGCCGCGCCTTGAAGGAATCCGCGGCAAGGCTGGAGCATCAGCAGGTCGAGCTGGAACAGACGAACGCGCAGCTGGAAGAACAGGCGCAGGAACTGGAGCGGCAGCGGGACGATCTGGAGCAGGCCAATACCGACATTCAGAAGAAAGCGCAGGAGGTCGAACAGGCCAGCCGCTACAAGTCAGACTTCCTTGCCAACATGTCCCACGAGTTGCGCACGCCGCTGAACTCCTCCCTGATCCTGTCAAAGCTGCTGGCCGACAATCAGGATGAAAACCTGACACCCGAGCAGGTGAAGTATGCCCAGACGATCCAGTCCTCGGGCAACGATCTGCTGAACCTGATCAACGATATTCTCGACCTGTCCAAGATCGAGGCGGGGCATGTCGAAATCCATCCGGAGCCCGTATCGGTCGAACGCATGGTCAATGGCTTGCGGCATATGTTCGACCCATTGGCCCATGACAAGGGTCT
>JBGTLJ010000396.1:0-4093 GCA_041744175.1 Oceaniglobus sp.
CGGTGGCCGGGTCGGGAACCCGCCGGCGCGTTCGCCGATGGTGAGCCGCGGGTCGCCATCGCTTCGATGTCCATGGCGAACGCACAGCTTCGGCACCGTGCCCTCCGGGATCCCGGAGAGCTTGACCGTTGCAACGCTGCAACCCCCGCTCGGGGTGCCAGGGTGCCCACGCCATTTCACCGGGAAACCTGCTAGCACAGGTGACCATAATGTGACATGTCTTGAACGGGATCTTGAAACTGGCTGCCGTCGGGTTTCTGGGCGTGCTGCCCGTTGCCGACGGTGCCGGGAACAGCTTCATCGCCAATTCGTTCTACGGCACAGATACGCCGTTCACCAAGTTCGGCGATCTTGACCTGGCCGAGATGGTGAAGGAGCTTTCGGGCGGCGATCTGGTGCCAGAGGTGTTTTCCGGATCGGTCCTGATGGCGCCTCGCGCCAATCTTCTGGGCAACCGCGACAACGTGGTGCAGGTGGCGCACCATGCGGCGGTCTGCACGCCGTCCGAACTGCCGGTGACCAACGCGGTGCAGGAACTGGGGTTCAACTATTCCGATCCGTTGGTAGCGATCTTTACCGTCGCCGATTTCAGCGTCCATAACCAGACGCAGCTGGATGATTGGAAGGACAAGGGGGTGGGTCTATCTCGGCGCCTATGCCACGCCGCCCTCTTAACTGTTCTGCCACGAGCCGGTCCGCAGTCTGGCCGAATGCAGGGCAAGCGGATCCGCACCGCCGGATCGACGGTATCATTGTGGGTCAAAGAGGCCGGTGGCATCCCCGTCAACGTCCCGTCAAGCGAGATTTACACCGGGCTGCAACGCGGCGCACTGGATTGCGCATCCAACGCGGGCAACGATCTGATCGAGGAGGTGGCCGAGCACACCACAAAGCTGCCCACCGGCATGGACTGGTCCGGGCCGCAATGGGGGTTCAACCCCGGATTCGGGCGTCACTGACACCCGAACAGCGCAGCGTTCTGATGCGGGCCAGCGCGCGGGCCATGGCGCGGATGAACATTGCCTATATCGCGCGGGTCGAGGATGCGCTGATCGAGGCCGAGACCAAGGGCAACACCATCTACGCGCCCGAGGCGGATCTGATCGGGCCGGTCGATGCGTACCGGGAAAAGGCGCTGACCGGGGTCTATGACACTGCGCGCGACAATTACTGTATCACCAACGCCGAAGAGGTGATCGACGACTTCCGCGCCACCTGGGACAAGTGGGAGGGGCTGATCGCCGGGGTGGATCGCACCGACGAGAACGCCCTGACCGCATTCGCCATGCGCGAGATCTACGACACGCTCGATCCCGCGACCGGCACCATCGCGGCGTCGGGGACGCTGGGCTCGCTGATCCAGCCGTCGGTGCTGCTGATCCTCAGCGGGGTCTACGCGCAGCCGTCGGTAGGGCAGCAGTTTCTGGCCGGGTTCATCCCGGGGCTGGTGTCGGCGCTGATCTAGATGGCGATGATCGTGGTGCGGGTGCGCATCACCCCCGCGCTGGCGGGCGAGGTGCAGGGTGAGATTTCCAGGGCAGAGAAGGCGGCGGCGTTCAAGGACATCTGGCCGCTGCCGCTGTTGATCTTTTCGGTGCTGGGCGGGATTTTCTCGGGGGTATTTTCCCCGACCGAGGCGGGGGCCATCGGCGCCGCCGTCGCCTGCCTGATCGCGCTGGCGCGTCGCGCGCTGAGCTGGAGCGCGTTGCGCGAAGCACTGATCCGGACGGCGATCAGCACCACGGGGATCTTCATCATCCTGATCGGATCGGTGTTCTTCACCCGGTTCCTGGCGCTGAGCGGGCTGCCCACGGCATTCGCCGACGTGATCCTGTCGGTCAGCGACAATGTCTGGTGGATCCTGTTCGCGGTCGCCGTGCTTTACATCGTGCTGGGGATGCTGATCGATTCCATCGGCCTGCTGCTTTTGACCCTGCCGCTGGTGCTGCCCCTTGTGAACGGCGCGGGGCTGGATCTGGTGTGGTTCGGGATCATCGTCATCAAGCTTTTGGAGATCGGGCTGGTCACACCCCCCATCGGGCTGAACGTCTATGTGATCAAGGGCGCGCTGGGCCATCTGGTGACCCTGCCGGAGGTGTTTCGCGGCGTGGCGTGGTTCATCGCCATGGATCTGGTCGCGCTGCTGCTGATCATCGCGATCCCGGCGTTGTCGCTGTGGCTGCCGACGCTGGCGTTCCGCCAGGGGCAATGGTGATTCATACCATCGACCGTTTTCGGATCATGCTGCCTTGAACGATCGGGGGCATGTGCGCGCCCTGTCCGGTCAGCAGGTCGAGGTTGTCGAGGGGGTTGCCGTCCAGTGCGATCAGGTCGGCGTGGGCGCCGGGCGCGATGGTGCCGATCCGGCCTTCCATCCGCAGCACGCCCGCGGCGTCGACGGTGGCGGACCGAATCACCGCGTCGGCGGGGATATAGCGGCTGCGCAGGGGAAATTCGCGGGACTGGTGGTACTGCATACCGCCCGGCAGCTCCGACCCATAGCCCATGACCACACCGGTGGCATGCATCTTTTCCAGCCGGGCCAGACCCGCCTCGCGCACGTCCTTGATCCTGGCGACCGAGTCCGGTTGCAGGCCGAAGGCAGCGCCGTCCCTGGCGGGGCGGTCGTAGGTGATGTGGTGGGCACCACGACCTGGCCTTTGCGGGCGATCCGGGCGATTGTGGCGTCGCCGATCAGGTTGCCGTGCTCGATGCACTCGATCCCGCAATCCAGCGCCCGGACGATCACCGCGTCGTCGTAAAGATGACCCGACACGCAGGTGCCGAAGCCATGGGCGATCTCGACCGCGGCCTTCAGCTCGTCCCGCGAAAAGGTCGCATATCCGATGGGATCCGACGGGGACGACACGCCGCCGTCGGCCATCAGCTTGACGAATTGCGCGCCGCCTTTCAGCTCTTCGCGGATCGCGCGTTGCAGGTCCGGCGCGCCGTCGCAGATCCGGCCTAGGGTGCCCATCTTGCCTGCGTAGTAAACGACATTGCGGTTGTGGAAGGCGCCGCGATAATCGGTATGTCCGCCGGTCTGCGACAGCGCCTTGCCGCAGATCACCAGGCGCGGGGCCAGGATCAGCCCGTCCTGTTGCGCCATCTGAAGCCCGCGGTCCGCGCCGCCAAGGTCGCGCACGGTGGTGAAGCCGCGCATCAGCATGCCGCGCATCAGCTCGGCCGATTTCAGCGCGCCCCAAGAGTTCTGCGTTCAGGCCAAGGTTGGCGGCGGTGGCGATGACATGGACTTGGCAGTCGATCAGGCCGGGCATCACGATGCCGGTCTTCATGTCCGGCACGTCGTCGGCGTCGAAGGCGACGTTCGCGCCGACCTCGACAAAACGGCCATTCTCGATGGCGATGTCCACCGGGTCGGCCGGGTCGGGCATCGTGCCGTCGACGATCCGGGCGTTCTTCAGCAGCAGCGTTGTCATGGAAGGGTCTTTCGCGGTTGGGGTCAGTCGCGCAGCACGGTCATGGCACCTCCATCCCAGCCGGCGAACAGAGGGCCATCGGGCAGGGCATGGGCGGTGTCGGTATCCACATAGGCGCGCAGGCGGGCGTCGCCGGGGCCGTCGAGCAGCAGGTCAAGCTCGGTTCGGGTGCCCCTGAAGCTGCGCCCGACGATGCGCGCGCCGACGCTGTTGTCCACATCGGGGCGGGTGGCGGCGAGCGTGACCTTTTCCAGCCGGATCGAGGCGCCCACGGATTGCCCCTCCGACACGACCGTCGCAGTCGATCCGCGCAGGGTCTGGCCCCGCCAGTCGATCAGCACGTCATTGCCATCCCGGCCCCGCACCGTGCCGTCCAGCAGGTTAGTTTCGCCGACGAAGCTGGCGACGAAGCGGCTGACGGGGCGAAAGTACAGATCCTCTGGGGTGCCGTCCTGTTCGACGCGCCCCGCGTTCATCACCACGATGCGGTCGGACATGGTCAGTGCCTCGTCCTGATCGTGGGTCACGAAGAAGAACGATTTGCCGGTGCGCCGCTGGATCGATTTCAGTTCCTGCTGGACCTGTCCGCGCAGTTTCGCGTCCAGCGCGCCCAGCGGTTCGTCGAGCAGCAGCAGCGCCGGATCGGGGGCAAG
>JBGTLJ010000397.1:0-2264 GCA_041744175.1 Oceaniglobus sp.
GCCGCAAGACGCCGCGTCGAGGCAATGCCCCAGCCCCGCACCGCCAACCCCGTCACCCGCATCATAATCCAGGCCGCCGATATGACAGAGCGTGTGGCATCGCAGCGGGAGTGCTTGCCGGACGCGGCAGGCGGTCCTTCAGACTAAGCGCTGGGGCGACAGACCCAGCCCCTGCATCACGTTATCCAGATCGGCGTCACCGACGGCAACCGGAAGAACCGCCGTGACAGATCCCACCCGCGGTTGCTATGATTTTAGAAGATCGGCGCCGTCATCCTCGATCGATGTTGCCATCTGGTCGTCGAGCGTCCGGACCTCGTTCGACAGATCATGTTCGGCTGCGGAAACCTCGGCCTCGACGGGCGTGGAATTGGGCGAGCGCTGTGCGATTCCGTTCGGTTCGGTTTTGCCGGGGGCGTTGCCCTCGACGGCTCCAACCAGCGGGACACCTTCGGGAAAGATCACCTCGCGGGCCTCGTCGGGCATCGAGATCCCACTTGCCGCCAGCGCCGACTTGACCTGGCGCAGCAGCATCGAGCGCACCTTCAACGGCGAATAGGCACGTCCGTCGAACCAGAAATATCCCTTCATGTTGACTGTCGAGGCGCCCAGCGTGTCGACCAGCGCCATCGGCTCAGGATCGTCGCAGACTGCGCGGTGCCGCCTCAGGACGTCGAGCATGATTTCTTGCGCATCGCCAACGCTGGCGTCGTAGCCAATCCCGATTGACAGGTCACCACGCTGGTTCGCAGCCGCGGTCAGGTTTACGATGATGCTTTTGAAGACGATCGAATTGGGGATCTGAATGTGGTTGCCGTCCTCCGACACCAAGACGGTGCTGCGGGTGTTCATGCTCTGCACGAACCCCCTGTGATCCGACACGGTGATCAGATCACCGCGCTGAAACGGCTTGCGGATGCTGAGCAGGAGGCTGGCCAGAAAGTTCTCGGCGATGTCGCGAAAGGCGAAGCCGATGACAATGCCCAGAACCCCGGCCCCGCCGACCAGCGACAGGGCAAGCTGCGTGAGACCTGCCACCTGCAGCACGACGTAAAGCCCGGCCAGAAAGACCGGTATCGCGATGGCGCGCGCGATGATGTCCCGCAGGAAGGGTGTCGCGATGCGGTCCGTCAACAGCCAGCGCATGAGCCGCGCGATCCCGGATGCCGCGAACCAGGCCAAAGGCAGGACAAGGATGGCCAGAAGAACAAGCGGCAAAGCGGCGACAGTCCGGTCGGCGATGCGACGGATTTCGGCAAGGGCGGGCGAAAGGCTCCACGAGATGTCCGAAACGACCGTCATGCGATTGACCACGGCCACCACCCCGTCCGTGCGCAGCGAAAGTGTGCGTGCCCAGTCGCGATGGTCTTCGGTATTCGTCACGCCATCCAGAAAAACGATGCCGTCTTGGACAGACACCACCGCATCTTCGTACCACCCGGTCGCAGCAAGGATATCGGCGATCCGGTCGCCGATCTGACCATCCTGCGCAGTCGGGACGACGTCGATCTGCTGCTCGGAGGGTTCTGCTATCGAGGCATTGTCTGAGGCACCGGCATCTCGGTCCGTCTGTTGTCCGGCAACCGGCGAGGCGATCAGAAGAAAAAGGAAAGCCAGGCCATTGCAGGTGTCCCGAATGTTCCGGCGACAGAGTGCCCGAGGCGCGCTAGGTAAGGTGAACTTTTCTATCATCAGGGCTTTTATCCCGATTCTGGCAGGAGATCGATTCCGATGCTCTTCGAAGAACCAATGGATGCTAGGGACCAGCTAATGCAATATAGATAGAATCTTTTGAGCGCCGGAGCGCCAGATAGCCCTACGCGTATGGCCCTGATCCGATGTACAGACCTGCGCAAAGAAGGTTTGGCAGATGTGTACATGGTCAGGAACGCTGCCCAGGATCCGAAGCTGGTGGCCTACGAACGGGTATCCACGGCAACGCAGGGAAAGTCGGGGCTGGGGCTGGAGGCGCAGCGCAAGGCCGTCGGCGATTTTACCGCCGCACGAGGCGCGCGGGTTCTCGCGCGCTTCACCGAAGTCGAATCCGGTCGAAACAACGACCGCCCGGAACTGGCCGCCGCCCTGCAACTCGCAAGGCTCACCGGCGCGACGCTGGTCATCGCCAGGCTTTCACGCAACGCCGCCTTCCTGCTGACCCTGCGCGATTCTGGCGTGCGCTTCCTCGCCTGCGACATGCCGGAAGCAAACGACCTGACCGTTGGCATCATGGCGCTCGTGGCTCAAGCCGAGCGCGAGACCATCTC
>JBGTLJ010000398.1:0-3438 GCA_041744175.1 Oceaniglobus sp.
ACCCGCTGCTGCTGGCCCACCGACAGATCCCCGATCCGCGCATCCGGATCCGCCGCCAGAGCGAACCGCGCCGACAGGTCCGCCAGCCTGGCCCGTGCCGCCCGGGTGGCAGAGCGCGGGGACCACAGCCGCTCTGTCCCCGCCATCACGTTTTCCAGCACCGTCAGATTCGCAGCGAGGCTGAAATGCTGGTGCACCATGCCGATGCCGGCGCTGATCGCGGCGCGGGGCCTGCCCAGCGGCAGGGCGCGGCCGTCCACCGTGACAGACCCGGCATCGGGCATGTAGTGACCGAAGAGGATGTTCATCAGCGTGGTCTTGCCCGCGCCGTTCTCGCCCAGCAGCGCCAGTATCTCGCCCCGCGCAAGCGTGATCGACACGTCTTCGTTCGCAGTCACCGGACCGAACCGCTTGGTGATCCCGACAAGGCTCAGCGCCGGCGTCGATGCGCGCCCCGGCTTCTCTTTCGTACAAATACTCATCCGACGGTCATCCCGCGCGCATGGCATGCAGGGGCGCGCACCGTCGCGGCACGGCTCAGACCGGTGCTTCCATGTTCACCGGCACAATGAACGTCCCCGCCTTGATCGCGGCGCGCACGTCTTCCATCGGTCCGATGGCATCCGTCGGCACCATGCCTTCGGAATAGACGATGTCGTTGCCACCCTCTTTCATCAGGCAATAGGGGGTATAGTCGCGCCCTGTGGGATTGCCCGCCGTCTTGTCGGCCACCGCCGCCATGAGCAGCGGGGTGAAATACCACATGGCGTTGGCGAACACCGTTTCGGGATAGCGCGGCGTATAGTCGATCAGCGATCCGATGGCGGGCACGCCGCGTTCGCGCGCGGCGTCCGCCGTGCCGATGCGTTCGCCTAACAGGATGTCCGCGCCCGCGTCGATCTGGGCCAGACCCGCCTCGCGGGCCTTGGGCGGATCGAAGAACGTGCCGATGAAGCCGACCAGATGCTCGGCGTCCGGGCGCACCGCATCGACACCGGCCCGGAAGCCGTTGATCAGCATGTTGACTTCGGGAATCGGGATCGCGCCCACCGCGCCGAACCGGCCCGTCGCGCTCATCGGGCCGGCCAGCATCCCGGCCAGATACGCGGCCTCGTGGTTCCAGGTGCCGAAGGTGCCGAAATTCCCGCCCGAAGGCCCGCCGGAGGACCCCAGCAGGTACGCGACGCCGGGATAGTCGGCGGCGATCTCGCGGGCCTCCTGTTCGACGGCATAGGCTTCGCCGACGATCAGATCGACACCCTGTTCGCCGTATTCCCGCATCGCCCGGCCGTAATCGGTGCCCGCCACGCCTTCGGAAAACACATACTCGATGCTGCCGTCGCTGGCGGCCTCGACCATGGCGCTGTGCAACCGGCTGTTCCAGGCGTTTTCCACCGGGCTGGCATGGATGCCCGCGACCTTGATCCTGGCCTGCCCGATGGCGGCGGGGGCGCAGAGCCCGGTGGCGCTCAGCGCGGTGGCGGTTTGCAGAAAGCGGCGGCGGTGCAGGGTCATGGTCGGTCCTTTGCGTTACAATTCAATGGTTTGCGGGGCGTAGTCGGCCGGGTCGACCGATGTCGGCCGCCCGTCGAGCGTCAGGGTCGGGATCTGCGGCGCGGTTTGCGCGATGAATTTACCGGCCTTGATGACGGCGAGGCGGGCGGGGCGCAGGCGGATCGCCTCGATCGGGTCTTTCGCCTGTAACACGACCAGGTCGGCGGGTTGGCCCGCGGCGATGGCGCGGGGCAGGCCCAGGGTTTTCGCCGGGTTCACCGTCACGGCGTCATATGCCTGACGGATCGCGGCGCGCGAGGTCATCTGCGCCACGTGCAGCCCCATGGACGCAACCTCGAGCATGTCGCCCGACCCGAGCGGGTACCACGGGTCCATCACGCAGTCGTGGCCGAACGACACGTTGAGTCCCGCCGCCATCAGTTCGGGCACCCGGGTCTGGCCCCGGCGTTTGGGATAGCTGTCGTGGCGGCCCTGAAGGGTGATATTGATCAACGGGTTGGCGATCACCTGGATGTCCGCCTCGACCATCAGGGCGATCAGTTTGGAAACATAGTAGTTGTCCATCGAATGCATGGATGTCAGGTGCGATCCGGCGACGCGGCCCTGCAGCCCGAAGCGGATCGTCTGCTGCGCCAGCGTCTCGATATGGCGCGACATGGGATCGTCGCTTTCGTCGCAATGCATGTCCACCGGCAGGCCCCGGTCGGCGGCGATGCGGCAAAGTTGTTCGACGGATGCGGCGCCGTCGGCCATGGTGCGTTCGAAATGCGGGATGCCACCGACGATGTCGAGCCCCATGTCGAGACTGCGGTTCAGCAGGTCCGCCGCGCCGTCGCCGCGCAGGTATCCGTCCTGCGGAAACGCGACCAGTTGCAGGCTTATGTACGGTTTCACAAGTCGTTGCACCTCAAGCATCGCTTCGGCCGTGCGCAGGGTCGGGTCTGACACATCCACGTGGGACCGGATCGCCAGCAGGCCCCGCGACACCGCCAGATCGCAATAGCGCAGGGCGCGCTGCACCATGGCATCGACGGTCAGTTGCGGTTTCAGCTCGCCCCAGAGCGCGATGCCCTCAAGCAGGGTCCCGCTGACGTTCATCCGCGGCTTGCCCAGTGACAGGGTGGCGTCCATGTGGAAATGCGCATCGACGAACGGGGTGGACACCAGGTGTGCGGTACAGTCGAACTCAGATGAGGTTTCGCCTTCAACCTTCTGGTCCAGAGCCTTTATCTGGCCATCCAGAACGGCAATGTCGATGCCTGTCCGGCCGTCCGGCAGAGCGGCGTTGCGCAGGATCAGATCGAACATGTCTTGCCGCTTGCGTGAATCACCATGGCCGGACCTTAACGCGGAAACCTCCGCTTTGGAGGGCAATCAGCGGCGTGGGAGGTCGATTTTCGGGCAGCCGGCGGGCATCGCCGGATTATTGGGCGCCGCTCAATCATGGGGTGCGGGCATGGGGTACGGGCGCGCTGCCCTCGAACAGGTTCTCGGTATCATAGCGGCAGGGTGTTTCCTGCATCTGAAGGTGCAGTTCAGTGCCGCTATAGGGATGGGCACGGGCCAGATCCTCGTCCACCTCGATCCCGAGACCGGCGGCGGTGGGGATGGGGATATGACCGTCTTCGACGCAAATTCCATGCTTTATCAGCGCGCTGTGGAACGGAGTTTCTATGGTTTCGCACATGAGCAGGTTCGGGATGCTGGCGGCAAGCTGGATGTTCGCGGCCCATTCCAGTGGCCCGGCATAGAGGTGCGGGGCGATTTCGGCGTTGTGGGGTTCGGCCAGGATGGCGATCTTTCTGCTCTCCCAGATGCCGCCCGCGCGGCCGAGCGCCGGTTGCAGGATCTTGACGCCCGCGCGCAGCAGGGCGGCAAATTCGGCCTTGGTGGTGTGGCGTTCCCCGGCGGCCACGGGGATGC
>JBGTLJ010000399.1:0-2323 GCA_041744175.1 Oceaniglobus sp.
GGCAACCGCCGCCGGGCCCGGTCACCGGGCGGCCTCGAGGCGGGCCGCGCGCAGCTTCAGCAGAAACTGCGTGGCGTTGATGGCATAGGCGACATAGGCGGCCAGCGCGAGGATCATCAGCGGCACCGGCGCCAGCAACCCGGCGAACAGTGCCACCACATAGGCGGTGTGCAGCCCGATGACGGCGAAGCTGAACACATCCTCCCAGTAGAAGGCGGGTGCCAGCAGGTATTGCCCGAACACCACCTTTTCCCAGATCGCGCCGGTCACCATGATCAGATACAGCGTTCCGGTCTTCGCGACGACCGACCAGGCGGCGATGGCGTAACCTTCGCCCGTCGCAAGGTAGCGCAGCACCAGCACCAGCGACGCCGCAAAGACGACGAACTGCACCGGGGCGAGGATGCCCTGCACCAGGGTCCAGCGGGTGGCATCGCGGCGGGCACGCTCGGCGGGCGTATACAGCTGGCGCCGTGCCGTCGGCCGCTCGCCGCTGGTTGTCGTATGCTGTGGCTGGCTGAGCGCGATCATGGCGGTCCCGGGTGACATGCGGCTGTGAGTCGACCCAACACGTGCCACGCAGATCTGTCAACTTGGATTTACACCTGTGACTGTCAGTCCGGCCCATGGCCCGATACCGCAAGCGCCGATTATTGCAGGTGAAATGTCGGTCTGGAGAAAACTGTGCTGAAAACTTCCGGCCGCTGTCAAATTTCTTTGACAACGCCACATCGGAATGGCGATGATCCTTAAACCCGGCGAGTGAAGATCGCGCTCCGTTCAAGGCGTGGAAAGACCGGGGGATCGGGGGGATCTCGTGACCGGACAAGTCGGAAAAAGTCGCGTCGATGCAGCCTGGCTCGCGGAACTTTCGTTCGACCGGATGGCCGTTCAAGCCATCGCCGAGGTCGTGCGGCGCAGGCACGACATGACCGCGCGCAACGATCCCGGAACCACCGACGAGATCGCCATAGAACGGCTGTTCACGGCGGCGACCGGCGACGATCCGCTGTCGTGCGGCGCGGTCGCGCGCGATCTGCTGTCCGCCGGCGTGCTGCCGATACAGATATGCGAGGTCTACATTCCCGAAGTCGCCCGGCGCATGGGCGACGGCTGGAAAGACGATACGATGAGCTTTTCGGCGGTGACCATCGGCGCCGCGCGGCTGCAGTATCTGCTGCGCGAGGTGGGACAGAACGAGGGCGACGATCGCCGTTGGAACAACGACGGCGAACAGGCCAGCGTCTTGCTGCTGGCGCGTCAATCCGACCATACACTGAGGATCATGGTGCTTGCCGGCAAGCTGCGCCGGCGCGGCTATTCGGTGCGGGTGTCGCTGGGCGACAGCGTCGAGGCGGTGATCGAGACGATTCGCACGCATCGATTCGACGCCATCTTCCTGTCGGCCGGTACCGACGAAAGCATCCCGGCCCTGGCCGACCTGGTCGCTGGGATCCGCGACGCCGTCGCCGCCCTGCCACCGGTGGTGCTGGGCGGGATCGCGGTCGACCGCGGCGGGCAGGACGTGCGGGGCCTGACCGGCGTCGATCTTGTCACCAGCGATATTGATGCGGCGCTGCAGCATTGCGGCTTGAACCGCAGCATTCGAGCAATCATTTAACATAGGCGGCGCAGGCGCCGGACAAGAGGCGCGATTTCATGACGACCCGCGGAACGAAGTATTGGGCAAGCGGGGCGATTCCGCTGATCGGTCCCGATATCCTCGGGGACATCATCGCGACGCTTGCCGATCTGGCCATCGTCATATCGTCCACAGGGCGTGTCCTGTCGGTTCTGGCGAACCCTATTCACCGCAGCTATGCCGACCTGACGTCGTGGGAGCAGCGCGACATTCGCGAGTTCCTGAACGGCGAGAGCGTGCCGAAGTTCGACCGGACGCTGGCGACATACCTCGACAAGAAAGAGGCGGTGCGGCCGATCGAACTGAACCACGTCGATCCGGCCCGCGACTGGGAGTTTCCCATAAACTACACGCTGCACCGGATCGGGCCGGATGGCGCGATCTTGATGCTGGGGCGCGATCTGCGGCCCATCGCCGAGATGCAGCAGCAGTTGGTGAAGGCGCAGATCGCGCTGGAACGTGACTATGAAAGCCAGCGCGAATACGACACGCGTTTCCAGGTGCTGTTGGGCCAGACCCAGGACGCCATCGTGTTCGTCGCCGTCAGCACCGGCCGCATCACCGAACTGAACACGGCGGCGGCGCGGATGCTTGGCAAGACCCGCGATGCGCTGGTCGGACGGGCGTTGGCGGCCGAGATCGACGACATCACCGCGCCGAAGCTGATCGACCTGCTGACCG
>JBGTLJ010000400.1:0-2891 GCA_041744175.1 Oceaniglobus sp.
TTTGGCGCCAGGCTTTGCCATGCGCCGCCGTTCCGCCACCAGCGGCGGTTTCCTGCTTCCCGATCCGGCCATGGCCGCCCTCGCGTTTCTTGGTCTTTGCCCGTGTCTACACGGCAACGTGGCGAAAGTAGAGCGTCGAGCCGGGTTATGGTGAACTTTTTAGTCTGCCTGTTCCTTGGGCATTTCATGACCTTTGTGCAAAAAATGTGCATTCTTGCATGCCGATGACGTTTCGCACCCGCCCCCGGTCTTGTGCCGATTGGCCGTCCGGCGCCTGTTTCCCAGCGTGAGCGACGACCGGCCGCACGGAACCGTCGAACGGAAGGGGACAGACGTGAAACTGATCATAGCAGCAATCAAGCCGTTCAAGCTCGAGGAGGTCCGCGAGGCTCTGACAGCGATCGGCGTGCGCGGGATGATGGTGACGGAAATCAAGGGATTCGGATCGCAATCGGGCCACACGGAAATCTACCGGGGCGCGGAATACGCGGTCAACTTCGTACCGAAGGTCAAGCTCGAGATCGTGGTCGCCACATCGATGGCCGAACAGGTGGTCGAAACCATCGCCGCCACCGCTAAGACCGACAAGATCGGCGACGGCAAGATCTTCGTGCTGGACGTTCAGAGCGCCGTCCGCGTGCGCACCGGCGAAATCAACGATGACGCGATATGACGCGGCCTGCGACTTGCATAAAGGGTAAAGCAACGATGAAACTGATGAAACTTCTTCCCCTCGCGGCAATCATTGCGCTGCCCTGTGCGGGATTCGCGCAGGATACGGCCGTGGTGGCCGAGACCGCGGCGGCTGGTGTGGCGGACGACACCCCGCAGATGGCCGAGATCGGCTATATCTTCACCACATTCATGTTCCTCATCACAGGGTTCCTGGTGTTCTGGATGGCCGCGGGATTCACGATGCTCGAGGCCGGGCTGGTGCGCCAGAAGAACACCACCATGCAGTTGATGAAGAACGTGGCGCTGTTCTCGTTCGCGGCTTTGCTGTACTATGCACTCGGTTACGGGCTGATGTATCCGGGCGCGCCCGCCGACGGCGTCTATCCCGACAGCTGGATGATCCCGGGCTGGCTCGGCGCGTTCTCCATGGCGTCGCTCGAACAGGTCGGCGGCAGTCCGGACACCGATCTGACCTATGCCTCCGTCGGATCGGATTTCTTCTTCCAGCTGATGTTCTGCGCAACCACCGCGTCGATCGTGTCGGGCACGCTGGCCGAAAGGATCAAGCTGTGGCCGTTCCTGGTCTTTATCATCATCCTGACCGGGCTGATCTATCCGATCCAGGCGTCGTGGAAATGGGGCGGCGGCTATCTGAACGAGACCCTCGGCTTTCTCGACTTCGCCGGCTCCACCGTGGTGCATTCGGTCGGCGGCTGGGCGGCGCTGGCGGGCGCGCTGATCCTCGGGCCGCGGCTTGGGCGCTATGGCAGGGACGGTAGGGTGACTCCGATGCCCGGCGCCAACCTGCCGCTGGCCACCCTCGGGATGTTCATCCTGTGGCTGGGCTGGTTCGGGTTCAACGGCGGATCGCAGCTTTACATGGATACCGCGGGCAACGTCGCAGACATCAGCCGGATCTTTGCCAACACCAACACCGCGGCGGCGGGCGGGGCGATCGCCGCGCTGATCATGACCCAGGTGATGTACGGCAAGCCGGACCTGACCATGGTGCTGAACGGCGCACTGGCGGGGCTGGTGTCGATCACCGCGGAACCGCTGACGCCAAGCCTTGGCGCGGCGACGCTGATCGGCGCCGTGGGCGGCGTGATCGTGGTGTTCGCGGTGCCGTTCCTCGACAAGCTGAAGATCGACGACGTGGTGGGCGCGATCCCGGTGCACCTGTTCTGCGGCATCTGGGGCACGCTGGCGGTGGTCCTGACCAACGGTGACGCGACGTTCATGGGGCAGCTGATCTCGATCGCCATCGTCGGCGCCTTCGTCTTCGTGGTCAGCCTGGTGATCTGGGTGATCCTCAAGGCCGTGATGGGCATCCGGGTGTCCGAAGAGGACGAGATGACCGGCCTCGACGTGGCGGAACTGGGGATGGAGGCCTATCCCGAATTCTCCAAGGGCTGATCGGCGAACAAGACCGACCCGGGGGCCCGGGCCGCACTGCGGCTCCGGGCCCTTTCCCTTTTTCATGCCGCGAATGGCGCGCGCCCGGTTCCGGGCGTGCGCCCCACCATCGCCGCGCTGCGGATCCGGATACAGCGATCTTAATGACGTGAATCCGCCGGGTCTCGAATCTACTGCAGTTTCGTGCTTGATTGCCCGTGATACGGGAATGGCAGGGGTGGGCTGAGACATGGCAGGCGGGATCGCGGGTTTCGCAAGGATGCGGATCGACATCGGGAACCTGTCCCTGTCGGTGCACCGCGGCGGCAGCGGCGCGCCGCTGGTGCTGCTGCACGGCTATCCGCAGAACCACATGACCTGGGCCACCGTCGCCCCGCTCCTTGCGCGCGACTTCGATGTCATCGTTCCCGATCTGCGGGGCTACGGCGACAGCGACGCGCCGCCCGACGATGCGACACACAGCACCTATTCCAAACGCACCATGGCGGGCGACATCGTCGCGCTGCTGGACCGTCTGGGGATCGCCCGCGCCCATATCCTCGGCCACGACCGGGGCGCGCGAGCCGCCTATCGCATGGCGCTGGACCATCCCGACAGGGTGGCGCGGCTGGGGGTCATAGAAATCGTGCCCACGGGTGATTTCTGGGCCGCCTGGACCGCCGAACTGGCGATGGCCGCCTATCACTGGACGTTCCTCGCCCAGCCTGCGCCGCTGCCCGAACGGATGATCGGCGCCGACCCCGATGCCTATGTGGATCACACCCTGCGCAGCTGGACCCTGGACGGATCGCTGGACGCGT
>JBGTLJ010000401.1:0-17135 GCA_041744175.1 Oceaniglobus sp.
CGGTGACCAGCGCCGCCTTGCCGCCGAATTTGCAGATCCCGGCGGCGATGTTGGCCGACGAGCCGCCGAGACCGGCCGTGAACGTCACCGCCTCTTCGGTCCTGGTGCCGGGTGGGTCGGAAAACAAATCCATGCCCGCCCGGCCGATCACCAGAAAGTCGTTGCGCCGGATTCCGGCAAGCAGGTTCAATGGCCCGGCCTCATCCCGACACCCCGCGTCATCGCATCATCCCCGTCCATTTAGACGCCGTGCCGCTGGCGCACCCGTGCGCTTTCGGTTTCGCGGTGGGCGGCGGTGACGTCGGCGTTGTCCGAGATATGGGGGCGCGATCGGCGAGATCACATGGTTTCGCAGCAAACACACCGAGGATTTTATGGCCGATCCCGGGATATCCGCGAACTGGCAATATCAGGGGCGCGCGAACGGCTGCATGGGCGATCTGGCGCCGCATGTCGTCAACGCCGTGCGGGCGCTGGCGGGGCCGATTGCAGCGGTTTCGGCGCAGATCGAAACGGTCCATGCCGTGCGGGGCGGTGTCGCCGTGACGAACGACGATCAGGTGCAGATGATCTGCCTCTTTGTTGGCGGCGCCATGGGGAACCTGCTTATCGGCCGTGTGACGACGGGGCGCAAGATGGGCTATGCCTATGAGATTCATGGCACAAGTGGCGCGATCCGGTTCGACGGCGAAGACCAGAACGCCCCTTGGCTTCATGAAAAGACGGGCGATCAGACGCAGGGCTTTCGCAAGATCCTGACGGGGCCAAAGCATCCCGATTACGCCGCGTTCTGTCAGGGGCCGGGGCACGGCACCGGGTTTGTGGATCAGATCGTCATCGAGGCTAAGGATTTTCTTGCGGCAGTCCTTGCGGGCGAAAGCCGGTGGCCGGATTTGCGCGAGGGCATGGAGGTGAACCGGGTGGTCGAGGCCGCGTTTGCCAGCAGCGAAACGGGCACCTGGGTACAGGTCGCCGATTTCTGAAAAGGTATGGATATGATCGCCATCGGCTATGCGCCCTGTTCCTGGGGCGTGGAGATTTCGAACGATCCTCGCAACCCGGACTGGCGGCGGGTGCTGGCCGAAAATGCCGCCGCCGGATATGCCGGGATCGAACCCGGGCCGGTGGGGTTCATGCCCGAGGAACCGGGCGTTCTGTCCGAATCTATGGCCGATCACCGGCAGACGCTGATCGGCGGCGTGGTGTTCCGTGCCTTCCACGACCCGGGCCAGTGGGATGACGTTCTGGACGGCGTATTTCGCACCTGTCGTGCGCTGGTGGCCCATTAGACACAGCATTGGGGTGTCGGCGCAGTTCGCCGATTGCGGAATCCATGCGCTCCATATGGCAAGCTTGGTGAGCGGGCAGGAGGTTGCGCGGCTGTCGGCGGATTTCGTTTCGACCGTCCCGTCGCGCCAGCTTGAGGACGATGCGATGGTCAACCTGCGGATGGATGGGGGGGCTGTCGGACGGCTGTGGACCTCGTCCGTGGCGGTGGGGCGGATGCATGGACTGACCCTGCAGGTCTTTGGCGAAAAGGGCGGGCTGCGCTGGGCGCAGGAGCAGCCGAACCAGTTGCACTGGACGCCCACGGGGGGGCGGGTGCAGGTGATCGAGCGCGGCGAGGCGGGGCTGTCGCCGGAGGTGGACCGGGCCAGCCGGGTGACGATCGGCCATGCCGAGGGGATGCCGCTGGCCTTTGCCAACATCTATTCCGATCTGGCAGATGCGATTTCAGCGCGCAGGCAGGGGCGCCGCCCGGATTCGGCGGCGGATCTGTACCCGCGCGCGATGGACGGTCTGCGCAGCATGGCGGCGGTCCATGCGGCGGTCAGATCGGCGCGCGGCGGCGGTGTCTGGGTGGATGCGACACCGCCGGGATTCCCGGCAGATGCGGGCGTATGAAGCTGGTAGGGATGTTGCCAGAGGACGCGCGCGGTCGGCTCGCAACCGGTGAGGGATCGGGGCTGCACCGGGACCACGTCTGCCACACAAGCGAGGGCGGCGATTGTCCCGCGTGGGGCAGTGCCGCCGGCGGTCATCCTCGGGCCTGACCCGAGGATCTCTGGCGTGGCGCGGGTGAATAAAAGATCCTCAGTTCCGGCCGGCGCCGCGGGTCAGCCGTTGATCCGGATCCGGTCGTTGCCGGGGTCATGGGGGCTGTCTTCGGTGACGGTCGCGGTCCAGAGCCTGCGCTGCATGCGGACCTGCAACCGGGTGCCAGGCGTGGCGAGGTCCGGGCGGACATAACCCATGGCGATGCTCTGTTCGAAGGCGACCGAATAGCCGCCCGACGTCAATCGGCCGACGCGGTCCTCATCAAGATAAAGCGCCTCGCGCCCCCACGGATCTGCATCGGCGGGGCCGTCGATGAGCAGGGTGACGCATTTGCTGCAGATGCCCTTGTCCAGCATCGCCTGCTTGCCGTGGAAATCCTTGTCCAGATCCACGAACCGGTCCAGCCCGGCCTCAAGAGGCGTGGCATCGCGGCCCAGTTCGTTGCCGAAGGCGCGGTAGGATTTTTCCTGCCGAAGCCAGTTCTGCGCCCGTGCGCCGACGAGTTTCAGACCGTGCGGTTCGCCCGCCTCCATCAGCCGGTCGAAGAGATAGGTCTGCATTTCCATCGGGTGATGCAGTTCCCACCCGAGTTCTCCGGTATAGGCGACGCGGATGGCGTTGACCGGACACATCCCGAGTTCGATGCGTTTCGCCGACAGCCACGGGAACGCCTTGTTGGACAGCGCGATTTCCGGGTTCGGATCGCGGATCAGCGATGCCAGCACGTCGCGGGTGCGGGGCCCGGCGATGGCGAAGACGCCGTGCGCGCCGGTGCAGTCATCGAGCCACATGGCGCCGAAGTCGACCACCTTGTCGTTCACCGCCTTGGCGAGGTAGTCGCTGTCATAGGCCTGCCACGCGCCGGCGCTGACAAGATAGAACAGATCGTCGGCGAGGCGGACGATGGTGTATTCGGTGCGCGTGGTGCCATGGGACGTCAGCGCATAGGTCAGGTTGATGCGCCCGGTGCGCGGCAGCCTGTTGGTGGTGAACCAGTCGAGGAAAGCCGCCGCCCCCGGGCCGCGCAGCGTGTGCTTGGCAAAGGCGGTCGCATCGATCATGCCCACGCCAGTTCGGATCGCCTGCGCTTCCTGCACCGCGTATTGCCACCAGCCTCCGCGCCTGAAACTGCGCGCGTCGTGGTCGGAGAATCCTTCGGGGGCATAGTAGTTCGGGCGTTCCCACCCGTTGACCTGACCGAATTGTGCACCGCGCGCCTTGACCCGGTCATAGCAGGGCGCGGTTTTCAGCGGCCGTGCTGCGGGGCGTTCCTCATCCGGGTGGTGCAGGATATAGACGTGATCGTAGGCTTCCTCGTTCTTCGTTGTGGCATATTCGGTGGTCATCCACGACCCGAAGCGTTTCGGGTCAAGTGACGCCATGTCGATCTCTGCCTCGCCCTCGACGATCATCTGGGCGAGGTAGTGCCCCGCCCCGCCCGCCGCCGTGATGCCGAAGGAAAATCCTTCGGCCAGCCACATGTTTCGCAGCCCCGGCGCCGGGCCGATCAGCGGATTGCCGTCCGGGGTATAGCAGATCGGGCCGTTGAAATCGTCCTTGAGCCCGCAGGTTTCACAACTCGGGATGCGGTGGATCATCGCCATGTACTGAGATTCGATCCGTTCCAGATCGAGCGGGAACAGATCGGCCCGGAAACTGTCGGGCACGCCGTACTGGAACCTTGCGGGCGCGTCGTTTTCATAGACGCCGAGGATCCAGCCGCCGCGTTCCTCGCGCACATAGCTCTGCGCGTCGGCGTCGCGGATCACCGGGTGTTCGGGGTTGCCCTTGCGGTATTCGACCAGGGCAGGATCACGCTCCATCACGATGAACTGATGTTCGACGGGAATGGCGGGGATCGTCAGGCCCAGCAGTGCCGCGGTGCGCTGGGCATGGTTGCCGGTGGCGGTGACGACATGTTCGGCGGTGATGGTGACCTGTTCGTCGGACGGGATCAGGTTGCCGCCCTTTTCCACCATCTTGGTGCATGTCACCTCCCACGCGTCGCCGTTCCAGCGATAGGCGTCGGCCTGCCATTTCCTCTCGATGCTGACGCCGCGCTGGCGGGCACCTTTGGCCAGCCCCATGGTCACATCGGCGGGGTTTATGTAGCCGTCGGTGGGGTGATAGATCGCGCCCTGCAGATCGTCGGTGCGGATCAGCGGCCAGCGGTCCTTTATCTCGGCCGGGGTCATCCAGTCGAACGGCACGTCGCAGGTTTCCGCCGTTGCGGCATAGAGCATGAATTCGTCCATCCGGGCCTGCGACTGGGCCATGCGCAAATTGCCGACGACTGAAAATCCGGCGTTGAGCCCGGTTTCCTGCTCCAGCGTCTTGTAGAGCCGGATCGAATGATCGTGGATGTGGGTCGTGGCGTAGGACATGTTGAAATACGGCAACAGGCCCGCAGCGTGCCATGTGCTGCCCGAGGTCAGTTCGTCGCGTTCCAGCAGCATCACGTCGGTCCAGCCCGCGCGCGCCAGATGATAGGCGATGGAGGTGCCTACGGCACCGCCGCCAATGACCAGAGCCTTGACGTGCGATTTCATTATCCGAATCCCCAATGCGCCGTTTGGGCCACATTGACCGCTGGCCCCTGACCCGGCCTTTGCGGGCCGACGCAGTATCGCCCGAAACCGACCCGGCACGCAAAAGCCGCACCCGTCGCGGCGCGGCTTTTGTCAGGGTATGGCGGTCAGGTGTCAGGCGGCGCGGCCGAATTCGATGACCACGTGGCTGCCGACATCAGGTTTCTTTTGCTCGGACATGTTTGCCCGGGCGATCTCCAGCCCGAAGACCAGCGGATTGCCCGTAGCCGTCCAGAGCGACGCGGACGCAAGCGTGAGGCGGAGCAGGCAGATATCCGGGTCATCGCGCCCCTTGTCGAACCAGGCGGCGGCTACGGCATTCCAGATCTCGTCCAGCTTGGCGGTGTCATCGACCTGTTCCAAAGGACCTGACATGCAGGCCCAGGCACGATGATCCTTGCCGGTGACGCTGAACTGGCCGGTGTGGCCGCTGCCGACCGCACCCACCAGATCGGACGTCCTGGACGTGATAAACCAGATTTCCCCGGTTTCACTGTCGGTGTGTTGCGACATCGGCTGCAGATGCTGGCCCGAACCAACGACGCCCAGCATTCCTGCACGGACGTCGCTCAGAATATCAAAGAGGGCCTCCCGGCCCTCTTGTTGGTTCATCTCGGTCATGGCTCAGTTGTTCTCCAGCATCTCGTTGACTTCGCGGTGGGCTTCTTCCTTGGTCTTGCCGTACCGCTCCTGGATCTTGCCTTCAAGCACGTCGCGGTTGCCTTCGACCTGGTCGAGATCGTCATCGGTAAGCTCGCCCCACTTGACCTTGGCGTTTCCCTTGAATTGCTTCCAGTTGCCCTGCACTTGGTCCCAGTTCATGACGGTTCTCCTGATAAGTTCGTTCGTCAGGCAAACGTCCGCCGGGGTGAATTGTTCCTGACGAGTTAACTTGCGGGAAAGGAACCGAACGGTATGCTGCGGTTTACAACGTCGCTGGGCCGGACGGGGCCGCGGGATAACCAGTCAGTCGAGTATCGCAGTATGCTTCTTGTCCGGATGATCGCAGACTTCTCGCTTGTGCAGACCCGGCTTGCCGCGTCGTTCCGCCGTGAAACAGCCGTGTCCACCCGCGTGGCGCTGATGCGGCGGGCAACCACGCTGATGGATGCGATCGAACGTCATGATCCGGTGAACCGCGCGGAGATGCAGATCAAGGTTGAATTCTTTTTGTGCCGCGCGCGGCGCAGCCCCACCGGATCGGACGGGCGGCGCGATCTTGCCATCGCGATGGACCTGATTTCGCGGTTCGATGCGGCCGGTCAGGCGCAGCACCCGAACAACAGCCGGTCCACCCTGCCCTGGGAAGTTCTGGACAGGCTGGCAGGGCGCGGCGCGCGCGAGGACCAATTGGCCGATTACATCCGGAACCTGCCGCAGCGCTCGTCGATACTGGATAGTGGCTATCGACACATCTGTACCAGCCGGGGCAATGCCGCCTTTCATGGCCGCGCGCCTGCCGAATTCAACGGGATGCACATGGGCGATCTGATTGGCAGCGAACGGTTCAACACGAGGTGCAAGCAGCAGATGACCAACGCGATGAACGGCCGCAGGTTGAGCTATTACTATCCGCTTGAGGTGCCGGTTCTGGGGATGAGGGTGATCCAGTGCAAGATGCAGCCCTGGACCCATCTCAGCGGCGAGACCGGGGGCGTGATGATACTGGCCAACGACGTGACAGACCGGTTGACCGGTGCCCACGGTTTCGGCAACGTTCCCGTCGTCGCCAACGGCCCGGGCGCCGGTTGGGGCTGAGCGTTGTTATTGCTTCAGGATCCAGTAGGGCGATCGTTATCCTCTATCCTCGCATCGGGACCTTTGGGTCGGTGGATCTGGCAACTCTTGCCTTGATCCCGATCGGCGTCATGGAATGAAAGCCCTTCCGTGATCGTGAAGTCCAGTGCGCTGGCCCGCCCGCAGCCCGGTACCCAATCCACATCTGAATCGGGCTTGTCGCCGGTATCCGGCGGGTGTCCGTCCATCTTCGGGTTGAAGATGCCCGGGGGCAGCGTCGGTTCGTATTCATCCGTGCATCTGACCAGCGCTAAGTCGGCAATATCGCCGCTCATTTTTCTTGCCCGACATTACAGGTACGATCCGCAGCCTTGCCTGTCGACAGCCGCGGTCGGTGATGTCTCCGTGATATTCGAGGCTACGGCCGCCGACATTGGGCATCCCGGGATCATTATCGCCGGTGCCGGTGTTTCCATAAATCAGGCCGAAAAACGTCTGTCCGATGCTGGCAATTGTATCATGCCGGATTGAGTCACGGTCCGAAGCCGACGCGATGCCTGGCGGTGGCCTTTCCCAGTCTACGCCCATGGTGTTGGGGTCCCGTCCGTGAGTAGGGTCCGACAACGTCTCATCCGGCGGTCCGGAAGAATGCGGCGTGCGGCAAGTGACCGCATTCGCCCAAGCTTAACCCAACGCCAGTCAAATTGTCCGCGCTGGCGCTCCCGCCCGAAACGACGCCGGGTCCGGCCATGGCGGACCGGCCCGCTCGCACCCTAGTACATCGATGGAACGACCTGATCGGGCGGGCGGTGACCGTCGGCGAAAGTCTTGATGTTGATGATCACCTTCTCGCCCATCTCCAGCCGACCCTCCAGAGTCGCCGATCCCATGTGGGGCAGAAGAACGACGTTCTTCATTTCGCGCAGACGGGGATTGATGTCGTGGCCGCGTTCGAACACGTCGAGCCCGGCGCCGGCGATTTCACCCGCCTGCAGCCCCCGGGTCAGGGCGTTTTCGTCGATCACCTCGCCGCGGGACGTGTTGACGATCACCGCCGTCGGTTTCAGCAGTTTCAGCCGCCGCGCGTTCAAAAGGTGGAACGTGCTGGGGGTGTGGGGACAGTTCACGCTGACGATGTCCATCCGGCTGACCATCTGGTCGAGGCTTTCCCAATATGTCGCGCCCAGCGCCTGTTCTGTCTCGGCGCGCAGGCGCTTGCGGTTATGATAGTGGACCTGCATCCCGAACGCCGTCGCGCGCCGCGCCACCGCCTGTCCGATCCGCCCCATCCCGAGGATCCCGAGCCGCCGCCCCCCGAGCCGTCCGCCGAGGAACGCGGTCGGCGCCCAGCCGGTCCAGTTGCCCGACTGCATCGCCGCCAGACCTTCGGGGATCCGCCGGGTGACGGCAAGGATCAGCGCCATCGTCATGTCGGCAGTGTCGTCGGTGACGGCGCCCGGCGTGTTCGACACCAGGATCCCGCGCTGGCGCGCCGTCGCCACGTCCAGCCGGTCGACCCCTGCACCGTAATGGGCGATCAGTTTGAGCCGGGGACCGGCCTGGGCCAGCAGCGGAGCGTCGATCACGTCGGTGACGGTGGGCACCAGCACATCGGCGTCCTGCACGGCCGCCACCAGTTCGTCGCGGGTCATCGGGGTGTCGTCGCGGCGCAGGGTGACGTCGAACAGTTCGCTCATCCGGGTCTCGACGACCTCTGGCAACCGTCGCGTAACGACAACACTCAGCCGCCGACCTTGCATGGCATGCCCTCCCGAACTTTCTTTCGCCACCGGCGTGGGGCAAACTGACAAGGAACGGGGCGGGGCACAAGAGCGGCCATCAGACCCCGGCGCCGAAAACATCGGCAAACGGGCAGACGAAACAAGGCAGCACAGGCAAATGACACGCAGAAGCATCGGATTCAACGCGGCCCTGGCCGCATTTCTCGTCGTTCTCATGGGGGTGACGGCGGCGCTGGCCGAGGGCAGCGCAATTCAGGCCCCGACGCCGGGCACGGGTGGGCCGGTGACGAACCTGCCGATGCCGCGTTTCGTGTCGATCAAGGCATCGAAGACCAACGTGCGGCGCGGTCCGTCCCTGACCCACAGGATCGACTGGGTCTATCGGCGCAAGGATCTGCCGTTGCAGATCACCGCCGAATACGGCCACTGGCGCCAGGTGCGCGACAATGACGGCATCGGCGGGTGGGTGCATTATTCCATGCTGTCGGGCGCGCGCACTGTCCTGGTTCAGGACGACCGGCTGGAGCTGTACAACAAGCCCGATCCGGCATCGGGCGTCGCCGCGATCGTCGAGCGCGGCGTGGTTGCGCGGCTGGGCCGTTGCATTCCCGAGTGGTGCAGGATCACCGCCGAAAGCTATCGCGGCTGGGTGCACCGGACAGCGCTTTGGGGCGTGGGCGCGCAAGAGTTGCGCGACTGATCCGGGCTTGCAGTAAAAACCCGGACCGCACTGCATCCCCACCGGGCCTTTGGGGCTTAGGCGCAACTGGCTGTGGCTGCGCATCTGCCCCGGTGTGTGACCACATCCGCTCCGCGGTGCAGGGCGATCCACCCGGACCGCCGGGGCGTGTGCACATCATCCCGCCCGAGCCAGGGCGGGCGGAAGAGTTCAGTGGACGCTGACCGGCGCCATGTCGTGCTGCCGTGCGACGATAAAGGCAAGCTGGCGGTCGCGCACGAGAGCGAGCCTGTCACCGTCTGAATTGTGCACGGCATAGATCTGTTCCAGACCGTCTGCCTGATCGCGCATGTCCTTTGGCAGATCGCCGACCTTGACCGAGCGGACGTAGACGATGCTGCCGCGCGGAATCTCTGTCGTGTCTTCGGTAGGTTTCATTCTGCTCACCCCTCTTTTGTCAGTTTCTGGTAATCTGGATCGTGCGCACCACGGTTTCCGGCACGCTTCTGTGCAGGTCAACGTGCAGCAGCCCGTTTTCGATCCGCGCCCCGGCGATTTCCACGCCATCTGCCAGCACGAACGTGCGCTGGAACTGCCGCGCGGCGATGCCCCGGTGCAGGAACACCCTGTCGTCCTCGGCGTCGTTCTGACGGCCGCGAATGACCAGCTGGCGATCCTCGACCGTGATCGCAAGATCGGTCTCCGCAAAGCCCGCGACGGCAAGCGTGATGCGGTAGCCCGCGCCGCTGACCTGTTCGATGTTGTAGGGAGGATAGCCCCCGGAATCCGCCTTGGCAGTCCGTTCCACCAGACGTTCCAACTGCTCGAACCCGAGCAGGAAGGGGTGCGATCCCAGAGCCATCTTCGTCATCGACACGTCCTTATCAAAGCGACTGTGTTCCAAAAATGCGGCCCCGTTGTGGCAGCCGTGAGTGCGAATATGGGAAGATTAATTCAAACCTGCAAGGCTTGCAGGCGACGCGCGGTTGCGTTGTGCGCTAATGACACTATTTTGGAGAGACCTGACGATATTGTGATGAGGCCGCCCGCGATGGACGCTTCCGGCAAGCTCGACCACGAGGAAATCCTGCGCATCCGTCTTGCGGTTCTCAGGCGCGAGCATCGCGATCTGGATCTGGAGATCCATGCCATGCAGGAACGCTTTACCCCCGAACCCCTGACGCTGAAACGGCTGAAAAAGCTGAAGCTGTCGCTGAAGGACCGGATCGCGCGGATCGAGGACGAACTGACGCCCGACATCATCGCCTGAGTACACCGTCACGGGGCAGCGTCAAAGGGTGTTTTTTCCACGTGACGATTCGACCTTAAGTGGTAGGATCATGCCATGCGCCAGAGAAGAGCGCAGGCCGGAAATACCCGGACATCAGGGGAGGAGACGGATGGCCAAGGCGATCCACAGCATGATCCGCGTGCTGGACGAGGAACAATCGGTCGACTTCTATCGCCGGGCCTTCGGGCTGACCGTCGCCGAGCGGCTGGATTTCAGCGGCTTCACCCTGGTCTATCTCAGCAATGGCGAAACCGGATTCGAGCTTGAGCTGACGGTCAACAAGGACCGCACCGCACCTTACGAACTGGGCGACGGATACGGTCATCTGGCGGTGTCGGTGGACGATCTTGATGGCGAACACGCCCGGTTCGAGGCCGAGGGGCTGAAACCCCGCAAGCTGGTGGAATTTGCCCCCGATGGCAGGCTGGTGGGGCGGTTCTTTTTCGTCGCCGATCCGGACGGCTATCAGATCGAGGTACTGGAACGCAGCGGGCGGTTCACCTGACGGCAGGGCGCGGCGCAGGGCCGCGATGCCACCACATCAAGGGAGGAGAGAGGAATGACGAGGACAGACGGATCGGAAGGTCTGACAAGACGGCAGCTTTTGTCGCGCGGCACCGCGTTCGGCGCAAGCTTTGTCGTCGGATCGGGGTTTATCGCCGCCGGTGACGCGGCCTGGGCCACGACCATGGACGCGCTGAAGCCCGACACGTTCGCGACGCTGGTGCAGATGGCGCGCGACATCTATCCCCACGACAAGGTCGGCGACGAATATTATGTCATAGCCTGCAAGGGTTATGACGTGCCCGACGCGGTGGATGATACCGAGGCCGGCATCGTCATGCTGAACGAGGCCGCGCGCGCGGCGGGGCATGACGGCTATATGGCCATCGGGTGGGAACGCGATCGGGTCGACGTTCTGCGGTCCATCGAGAACGAAGCGTTCTTTCAGAAGGTGCGCGGCGGTCTTGTCACCGGACTTTACAACCAGAAGGCGGTCTGGCCGATCTTTGGCTACGAGGGAGAGAGCTTTTCCCACGGCGGCTACATCGACCGCGGTTTTGACGACATCGCCTGGATCTGAGGGGGGACGGCATCATGACAGCACCATTCGAACATTCCGACGACTCAGTCGTCGTCATCATCGGCACCGGCGCGGGCGGCGGGGTTCTGGCCAACGAACTGGCCCAGCGCGGGATTTCGGTCGTCGCACTGGAGGCGGGCGGGCGGTATCTGCCCGAGGATTACATCAACGACGAATGGGAAAGCTTCGGCCAACTGGCCTGGCTGGACCCGCGCACCACCAGCGGCGACTGGCGCGTTGCCAAGGATTTTTCCGGTCTGCCCGCGTGGATCGTCAAGGCGGTGGGCGGCACCACGACGCACTGGGCCGGCGCGTCGCTGCGGTTTCAGGACCACGAGTGGAAGGCGGCGACGACCTATGGCGCGGTCGAGGGCGCGAACCTTGCGGACTGGCCCATCGACGGGGCGGAAATGGCGCCGTGGTACGACAAGGCCGAAAAGAAGCTGAACGTCACCCGCACCAACGGCAATCCCGGCCTGCCGGGCAGCAACAACTACAAGGTGTTCGAGGCGGGCGCGCACGGTCTGGGCTACAAGGAGGTGCACACCGGGCGGATGGCGATCAATTCGACCGACAACCATGACCGGATGGCGTGCCAGCAGACCGGGTTCTGCTTTCAGGGCTGCAAGTGGGGCGCCAAGTGGTCGTCGGCCTATACCGACATTCCCGACGGCGAGGCGACCGGCAACCTGGAGGTGCGCGAAAAGGCCCATGTCCTGCGGATCGAGCATGGCGAGGACGGGCTGGTGAACGCGGTGGTCTACGCCGACGCGGACGGGACCGAACAGCGGCAGATGGCGCGCATCGTCTGCGTCGCGGGCAATTCCATCGAAAGCCCGCGGTTGCTGCTGAATTCGGAATCGTCGATGTTTCCCGACGGGCTGGCCAATTCGTCCGGGCAGGTCGGGCGCAACTACATGCGCCATCTGACCGGGTCGGTCTATGGCATCTTTGAGCGTCCGGTGAAGATGTGGCGCGGCACCACCATGGCCGGCATCATGCAGGACGCGGCGCGCCACGACCCGTCACGAGGGTTCGTCGGCGGCTATGAGCTTGAGACGCTGAGCCTTGGGCTGCCGTTCATGGCGGCGTTTCTCGATCCCGGGGCGTGGGGGCGCGAATTCACCTCCGCCCTCGACCAGTACGAGAACATGGCCGGAATGTGGATCGTCGGCGAGGACATGCCGCAGGAGACCAACCGCGTCACATTGAGCGACGATGCCAGGGACCAGTACGGGATGGCCGCGCCGAACGTGCATTATTCCGACCATGCCAATGACCGCGCGATGCGCGATCATTCCTATCGGCAGGGTCAAGCGATGTACGACGCGGTGGGCGCGACGCGGACCATGCCGACGCCGCCCTATCCGTCGACCCACAATCTGGGCACCAACCGGATGTCGGAAAACGCCCGCGACGGGGTGGTGAACCGGTGGGGACAGAGCCATGACGTGGCCAACCTGTTCGTATCCGACGGATCTCAGTTCACCACCGGGGCGGCGGAAAACCCGACGCTGACCATCGTGGCGCTGGCGATCCGGCAGGCCGATCACATCGCCGCCGAAATGAGCGCGGGCACGCTTTAAACCGGAACCCGGGCGCGCGATCGCGCGCCCGGGTCCATTCCGTTGTGACGATCATGTGTCCGGGTGCGAGATGCCCCGGGTTCCGCGCGAAATCATCGTTCGCGCCGTCACTGATCAATCTATTCGCGACAGGATCGCCATACCTGGCAGGATGGCCGTACCTGCTTGCACGTCGTCAGCGTAACGCCTCGTGGCCGTCAGGGCAGCGGGCGGTGATCGCGGTTTACCGGATCCTCGGAATCGTGGGCGCGCGCAATCGCTTCGCTCACATCCTCAGGCAGCTTATCGGGGTTCAGCACCACCTTGGTATCGTGCACAGATGCAATCTGGTGCGGCTCGATCCGATGATCTCCGAAGCCTTCGATGTAGACGGTGATGTGATCTTTGAGAATATCGCGCACGGCGCCGATGGCCACCATTCCTTCGCCGGGGAAAACCGGCCAGTCGCGTCGGATGTCCTGAAGTTTCATGTTTACGCCTCCGTTGTGGGCTAAATTACAGATCGTGCTAAGAAACATGCGCCAAGCCGTTTCGCCGATCCGGTCGTGATGTCGGCCGCCCCGGTCCGGATGGATGTAAAACGCCGGGGGTGCCGGTTCGTTCCCGACGCGCCCCTCCGCACTGGCGAGATGTCGTTCGCCGTCACAAGATTGCGGTGAACGTCGCTGATGCAGACCGATCCCGCGACGACGCCGCCCTCTTGACCGATCCCCGGCGGATGTCGCCGACCACCCAGATGCCGGGCTGCGACGTGACAAAATGCGAAGCGGCGCCTGGTAAAACTGCTGCCTGTCCATCCGCGTCAGGGTCTACCCAGCATCCTGTGAAGCTGGTTCTCCAGCGCGAGCGGCACGAGCGGCTTTGCCAGCAGGGCGAACCTGCCATATTCTTCCGGAATGTCGTTGCGGTTGTAGGCACTGAGAAACACCAGCGGCACCCCGATTTTTTCGAGGGCGTGGGCGATGGGATAGGATTTGTCGAGGCCCAGCGAAATGTCGAGGATGGCGGCGTCGATGCCGCCGACTTCGATCAGCGCCAGCGCCTCGGCCACCGTGCGCACGGGGCCGACGACGGCATGGCCGTTTTCCTCGACCAGCATGGCGATGTCGAGGGCGATCAGCCATTCATCCTCGACCACCAGAACGCGTTTCGACTTTTCCGGAGACGACAAGAACGACTCTCCCACACTGCTACAGGGGAAAATCGAACTCGACCGACAACCCCTTGGGATCGTACGTCGCTTCCAGCCGCCCTTCGAGCTGCTGTTCGATCTGCCCTTGTATCAGAACATATCCGAACCCGTTTCGTTCCGGAGTTGCGACAGCCGGGCCGCCACTTTCGCGCCATTGCAGCGCCAGACGCCCCCCGCCGTTCGACCATGCGATATCCAGCGTGCCGGTTCCATTGGACAGGGCGCCGTATTTCGCCGCGTTGGTGAACAGTTCGTGGATCGTCATGTTGACGGCCAGCGCCTGGGACGGTTGCAGATCGACATCCGGGCCGTGGATGCGGATGCGGCTGTGATCGAAAACCGCCATTTCCTCTTCGATGATGTCGCGGATTCCGACCGTCGTCCATGACCGCAGCGACACCAGACCATAGGCGCGGGCCATCCCCTGCAACCGTTCGGTGAGGGTATCGAGGATGTCGCGTTCGACCCCGCGCGCCCTGAGCGAGGTCTTGACGATGGTGACGATGACGGCGAGCATGTTCTTGACCCGGTGGTTCAGCTCGGCGATCAGCACCTTCTGGTGTTCCTCGGCGCGGGCCAGCGTGGTGATATCGACCAGCGTCACCACCGCGCCCTCGACCGCCCGGTCATCGCTCAGATTGGGCGTGATGCGGACCAGGAGATGGGTCCGTTTCTCGGCGCTGTCCAGGCGGTGTTCGTAGATCGTGCCGGTGGCGAACACCTCGCCTATGTGATCGCTGAGTTCGGGATACTGGCCGACACTGGCCAGATCGGTCAGCGCGCGCCCCAGATCCGCCTCGCGCAGCCCGAACAGGTCCGCCGCGGCGGGGGTGAAATTGCGGATCACCAGATTGTCGTCGAGAAAAACGGTGGCGATCTGCGTCGCCTCGAACATGTTGCGCAGGTCGTCGTTGGAAAGGTCGAGCTCTTCGATCTTGCTTTTCAGCTCGGCGTTGATCGTATGCAGCTCTTCGTTGAGCGACTGCATCTCTTCCTTGGATGCCTCCAGTTCCTCGTTCGCGGACTGGGCCTCTTCGTTGACCGACACCAGTTCCTCGTTCGAGGATTTCAGTTCTTCCAGCGCGGCTTCGTATTCCTCGACCGTGGATTGCAGGCGTTCGCGCAGCTCCTCAAGTTCGTGTTCGGCGGCGATGATGCGCTGGTCGGTATCGGCGGCCATCACCTGTTCGGCGCGGTCCTCTTCGACGGGCTGGAAGAACACGATGAACAGCCGTTCGCGGTCGCCCGAACCGCGCAGGGGTTCGACCGTCAGGTTGATCAGCTGGCGGGCGCCCGACGTGGTGGTGAGGGACAGGTTGCGCCGCGCCACGGTCTTGCGGGTTTCGACCACCTTTTGCAGGGTCGAGCGCAGTTCGAGCCGCACATCGCGCGGCACCATGTCCAGCAGGTGATGGGACGGCAGGCCGCGCGGCAGTTCCAGCAGGCTGCCGGTGCCCGCCGAGATGAACACGATGGTGCCATCGTCGCGGATCACCGCATGGGCCGGGGTGTGCTGTTCGAGGATATGGCGTTCGACCCGCTGGCCCAGCTGGCCGTCCGGCCTGCTCCTCTTGGGCGGGTCGCTTCGCACGGGACCGGACGCGCGGGACACGATGTCGCTCGGGTTCCAGCGATGGCCGGTCTGTTCCAGCGATTCGAAGATGCGGTGTGTCTTGTCGATGGTGTTGAAGAGGTCGCCATATTGGCTGATGCTTTCGGACGTGCCCAGAAACAGGTGGCCACCGGGTTTCAGCGCATAATGGAATGTGGGGATCACCCGGCGTTGCAGATCGGGCCCGAAATAGATCAGCAGGTTGCGGCACGACACCAGATCCATCCGCGAAAACGGCGGATCGCTGATCACGTTGTGAGGCGAGAAGATGCACATCTCGCGCACCTTCTTGCTCACCACATAGCTTGCGCCGTCGCGCGTGAAGTACCGCGCGAGCCGTTCCGGGCTGACATTGCGCAGCAGCTGTTCGGGATAGCGCCCCTGACGCGCCACGCCCAGCGCCGGATCGTCGATATCGGTGGCGAAGATCTGCACCGGGATCGACAGGGCATTGTCGTCCAGATGTTCGCTGATCAGGATGGCCAGCGAATAGACCTCTTCGCCGGTGGTGCAGGCGGGCACCCAGACGCGGATCGGGTTGCTGGCATCGCGGTTTTCGCAGATCGACGGGATCACCTTTTCGCTCAGGGCCGCGAAGGCATCGCCGTCGCGGAAGAAATCGGTGACGCTGATCAACAGATCGCGGAACAGGGAATTGACCTCGTCGGTGTCGCTTTTCAGCAGCGCGGCATATCTGTCGAGCCGGGCGATCTGGCGCACCTGCATCCGTCGCGCGACCCGGCGAAAGAACGTCTTGTCCTTGTAGCCGGAAAAATCGTGGCCGGTCCGTGCCAGCAGGATCTGGCTGATGACGGACTGAGTCTCTGCCGCATCCTGCCCCTTGCAGGCTGAATCGGGGTCGCCGGGCATCGCCAGCACGTCGGAGGCCGCGCGGGCATCGCGGATCCCTATCAGCTTGGCCGGCATGTCCTCGACCGGAATCGCGAAATCGACAAAGCCCGTGGCGATGGCGCTTTGCGGCATTTCGGAAATGAGCGACGGGTCGTCGCCCGGGGTCTGGGCAAAGGTCACGCCGCCGTATTCCTTCACGACCTTGACCCCCAGGGCGCCGTCGCCGTCATAGCCGGACAGCACGATGGCGGTCACGTTTTCCTTCTGGTCCTCGGCCAGCGCACTGAAGAACACGTCGATCGGTTTGCGTTCGCGGGCGCCGGGATCCAATGTGGCAAGCCGAAGGTGCCCGCCGTCGATGGTCAGCACGCAACCTTCGGGCATCACGTGGACGGTGTCGGGTTCGACCGGATCGCCGTCCTGCACCAGCTTGACCGCCATGTCGGTCTGGCGCGCCAGCACGGTGTGCAGCAGGCTTTCGTGGTCCGGGTTCAGGTGGGTGACGACGACGAAGGCCATCCCGCTCTGCGCGGGGACGGCCTGCAAAAGCTGCGACACCGCGCTGACGCCGCCCGCCGACGCGCCGATGCCCACGATGGGGGGGAAAGTGATATCCATGCAGAGATCGCCTTGCAGGTGTTGCCGGATGTGCGGGCGCGGCCCGGTCCCGGCTCTGACCCGGCGCAATCCGTTGGTTTTCGCGTCGAGAGTATC
>JBGTLJ010000402.1:0-2702 GCA_041744175.1 Oceaniglobus sp.
TGTCGGTTTTCTTGTCTGCGACCAGCTTGATCAATCCACGCGTGTCACGGGCGGCAAGAGCGCGCGGCACCTGATCGAGCGGCACGACAGAAGTCTTCACGTCGAACCCTGCGTCCCGAGCCTGTTGTTCGCTGAGGCCGACTCCGGCAACCTGCGGATCAGAGAACACGACCCAGGGCATGACGGAATTGTGATAGCGCTGATCATCGTCCAGAACGGCGTTTTTCACAGCCAGTTTTGCCCCGTAGGCTGCCATCTAGACGAACTGGTCTCGGTCCGTCACGTCGCCCGCCGCAAAGATGTCCGGCACTGTCGTCTGCATGTCGTCGCCGATAACGATGGACCCGCGCGCGTCGGTCTCTACGCCGATCTCTTCCAGGCCCATTCCTTCTGTATTGGCGCGTCTGCCAGCGGTGGAGACAAGACGATCCGCGGTGACCTCGACGGGTTCACCGTCTTGCATGACCCGCAAGGTCACGCCCGCCGCGTCACGTCTGACACTCTCATAGCTCAGCCCAGTCAGCAGGGTGATCCCCTCAGCCCTGAACGCATCTGCCAAAGCCTCGGACACTTCCGGTTCGGCACCGGGTAGCAGGTATGATCGTGCAACCAGCGTGACCTTCACACCCATCCGGCTCATCATCTGCGCCAGTTCCGCCCCGATGTAGCCCGCCCCGATGAAAATCAGGCTTTCCGGCAGGGTTTCAAGCTCCAGCAGGCTGGTGCTGTCGAGTGCGCCGATATCCTCAATTCCGTCAATCGTCGGCAGGACCGGACGACCGCCGGTAGCGATGATCAGCTTCGGCGCTGTCAGGGTGCGCCTGCCGACAATGACGCCACCCTCGATCAGCTGCGCAGGACCAGCGTCGATATAATCGACCCCGGCATATTCCGGCAGTAAGTCTGCGTATTTCTTCTGGCGTAGGGTCGAGACTAGATCATTTTTTGACTGGATCAGCGTTTGCCAGTCATCGACCTGAGCGTGACCGGAAAGGCCGGGAAACCGCTTTGCCGTATGTGCGACATGGATTGCTTCCGCTGCACGGATCATCGCCTTGGACGGCACACATCCGACGTTCACGCAGGTGCCGCCGATGGTGCCATGTCCGACAAGCGCGACGCGCTTGCTCGCATCAGCAGCCGTAATCGCGGCAGAAAACCCCGCCGATCCCGCCCCGATGACGGTCAGGTCGTATCCTCCGTTTCCATCGTCATTATTGTCGATGTCTTTCATGTCAGCGCGCCTTGTGCAGATCAGAATTTTGTCTTCTGGCAACAACCAGATAAATGACCGCACTAATTGCGATGAGCGGTGTAGTCATGCCGAGCAAGCCGAAGAACATGCCGATGCCCGTGCAGGCTCCCATCAGCATTGTGCCGCTCCTTTTGGTTTCATTCGATTGAGGGAAAAGGCGTAGACGCCGACAGCCACGAAAGCACCGACCGTGATGCGCAGGGCAAAGCGGAACTCGATCCAGATAATGAACACCGACAGCAAAGCCGCAATCGCAGTCGCCCAGAGTTTCGGGTTCGGCCCCCGCCGTCCCGCACGCAACCAGAGCGCCTGCGCCACGACGGTGAGACAGAAGAACAAGAGCGGAAACAGCGCATAGTCGAGCCATCCGGTGACGGCAGACAGACCGACGCCAGCAACGACGACGACCAGCAAGGGCGTGAAACAGCACAGGGCCGCGAAGAGCGCGCCGCCCAACCCCCATTTCAGCAAGCGGTCGGGGTTCTCAGTAATTTGGGTCAAGTGGCGCTCCTTCTGTCTGAAGGATTACTGGATCCCGCGCGTCGTTTGTTGGTCCGCCGGACTTCGCGGAAGATGAGGAAAGCGAGCGCCGCCACCAACGTGATGGAAATACCTCCAAGTCCCGACAGCCAGGCTCCGATGCCGCCGAACGCCGCGGCAATCAGAGCCGCACCGCCTCCGCAGCGGACGATCACGACCGGGGTCGCAATACCGAAGGCCAGCAGCCCGCCCATCAGATTGTCGCGCATCGCACGATCCTCCTGCGTCAGGACGCAGTGTCGGGAAGAACCCGGGCGGGATAGCCGTTCGTCATCACGGCCGCGATGATGCTGTCCACGCTGGTTTGGGCATCATCGAAGGTGACGCTGTAAACGCCCTGTCCATACTCGGGGCCATCCACAAATCCGTCAATCTGGACCGATGGGACGCCGCGCATCGAACTGGCGACGATGAAGAAGCAGGAGGGACAGGTCAGCTCACTGACCGCGATCTCGACTGTGCGCTCCTCCGCGAAGGCCGCTGAGGTAAACGCAGCAATGGTAAGCGCCGATGACATCAATATGTGTTTCATGTTTTTGATCCTTGCTCAGAATTTCAGAATGAAGGGTGTGATGTAGGGAAAGGCCATCGCCACGGCGACGATTGCGGCGGCGGCCCAGAGGGTCGCGCGCATGATCTTGCGGTTGATCGGGCGGGCACAGGTGCCATCCGCACAGGTCTCAGCAGCCACAGGTCTGTAGGCCTTGTAGAACCCGTATCCGAGGAACGTGGCACTGAGCGCGAAGGTGTACCACTTGTAGGCGTAGAGCGCGCCAAGCTGCGCGATGAATACGCCTGTCACGCCAAAGCTCACCAGCACGAGCGGCAGGATGCAGCACGAGGTCATCGCCAACGCACCGAGAACACCAAAGCCGGTCGCGCCCCATCCTTTCGCGGTGGCGTCCCC
>JBGTLJ010000403.1:0-2825 GCA_041744175.1 Oceaniglobus sp.
GCAGCGCCTGAAGGATCGCCGCGCCCGACATGATCAGGGCATGGCGGTCGCGTCCGATGCGCGGATCGGTGCGCCGCCCCTCTGGGCCGAGGGTCAGGTATTCGCGGATCACCTTGTCGATCTGGTCAGATGTCATGCGCAGCCCGTCGACACGGTTGCGGTCATAGCGTTTCAGCCCCAGATGCGACGCGGCGACAGTGGTGACGGTGCCCGACGTGCCGATCACCTGGAACCGTTCGACCGACTGCTCCTCGGCGTAGGGCGCGAAATTGGCAAGGTTTTCCTCGAAGAACCAGCTCATCAGCGCGAACCGGGCGGCATCGCTTTTGACGTCGTCGAACTGGTCGCGCAGGGTGGCGACGCCCAGTGGGACGGAGATCCAGTCCACCACCCGGGCGGCGGCAAAGGGCGACGCGCGGTCGGGCAGGAACCCCGAATGCAGCCGCATGATCGCCTTGGGGCGTTCGATCCTCGGCACGCGGGTGAGGTCGATCCAGACCAGTTCGGTCGATCCGCCGCCGATGTCCACCACCAGCAGCTGTTCGGTGCGGGTGCTGACCAGCGGTGCGCATGAAATCACCGCCAGCCGCGCCTCTTCCTCAGGTTCGATGATGTCCAGCGTCAAGCCGGTTTCCTGACGCACCATCGCCATGAACTGGGCGCCGTTGCTGGCCCGCCGACATGCCTCTGTGGCGACAAGACGCATCCGTTCGACCTTGTGGGTGCGCAGCTTCCTGGCGCAGATCCGCAACGCCTGGATCGTGCGCGCCATGGAACTGCGCGACAGCCGGCCCGTCGCCTCGAGCCCGAGACCGAGCTGCACGGATTTGGCAAAGCTGTCCACCACATGGAACTGCGTGCCCTTGGGCTGGGCAATCAGCATCCGGCAGCTGTTGGTCCCGAGATCCAGCGCCGCGTAAAGCGCCGCGGTGTCGGGTTTTTCGGCGTGCCGCGGTTCGACCGGTTTCGGGAACGCGCTGGCACCTGTCGGGCGCTCGGGCGCCATCATGTCGCCCTCCGGTGGTTGGTGCTGACAGCCTAGTGAGCCGCGGGGCCCGACGCAACCATGCTGCGTGGCGGGCTCATGATCTTCGTGAATATTTCGCAGGTCCGCGGCGGTGGTGCTGCGCGCCGCGACACGCTAGAAGAACGCGTCGCGGATCGTGCGGCAGGTGTCGAAAACCGACATCGCGCACACAGCGGCCGCGCATATCAGGGGCCAACCGCAGGGGACCGTTCAGATGGCCGATGTCACGATAGTCTATTGGCGCGACATCCCCGCGCAGGTGATCGTTGGCAAGGGGCGGCGCGCAGCCAAGGTGCAGCTGCCCGAACGCTTCGAGCAGGCCATCGACCGCGCCGCGATGAAGACCGGGGCAGCGGGATCCGACGCCTATCTGGCCGAATGGCGCCGCGCCGCGCCCTATCGTGTCGAAGGTGACGATGCAGAGGTCGCAAAGGGCGAAGCGGCCCGCATCGATGCCGAATACGACGCAGGCAGGATCAAGCAGCTGATCGCGAGCGACGGCTGGGCATGACGCCCGGCCGGATATGGGAGACGATGATGTCGTTGTTGAATTTCCGCCGCAAGGCAGCCCCGGTGTCCGGCACGTTCGCGCCGTTCCTGCAGGATTTCTCGATCGAGGTGATGCCGCGCACCGCCGGATCGGTCGAGGATTTCCGCGCCCTTCTGCCTGCCGGAACGCGAGTGTACATCGCCCATATCGACGGAACGCCGATCGACGAGATGGTGGCGACCGCGCGGCGTCTGGCGCGCGACGGGTTCGCGGTGATGCCGCATTTCCCGGCCCGCATCATTGCCGACAGGGCCACTCTTGTGGACTGGATCGCGCGCTATCGCGGCGAGGCGGGAGTGGATCAGGCGCTGTTGCTGGCAGGCGGCGTGGCCACCCCGGCGGGGGATTTCCATTCCTCCATGCAGCTTCTGGAATCGGGGGCTTTTGACGGATTCACCCGGCTGCACGTGGCGGGCCACCCCGAGGGCAACCGCGACATCGACCCCGGTGGCGACATGAAAAACGTCGAACATGCCCTGCGCTGGAAGCAGAAATTCAGCGAGACATGCGATGCGAAGATGGCGCTGGCCACTCAGTTCTGTTTCGAGGCGGGGCCGGTCATCGCCTGGGCCGATGCGCTGAAGGCGGCCGGGATCGATCTGCCGATCCATATCGGTGTCGCAGGGCCGGCCAGGTTGCAGACGCTGATCAAGTTCGCCATCGCCTGCGGTGTCGGCCCGTCGCTGCGGGTGCTGCAAAAGCGCGCGCTGGACGTCACCAAGCTGTTGCTGCCCTATGAGCCGACGGAATTCGTCGCCGAGCTGGCCGCCCACAAGGCGGCGCACCCGGATTTCAACATCGAACAGGTGCATTTCTTTCCGCTGGGCGGGATCAAGGCCAATGCCGCCTGGGCGACGGAGAATGCCGGGGCGTTCGGCGTTCCGGCGGCGATGGCGGGCTGATCGCGGCGGATGCGGGCCATCCTGTTAGATCTTGACGGAACGATGGTCGATTCCGATCCCGTCCATGCGGCCGTGTTCGTGGATCTGCTGGCCGGGTACGGCCGCGAGATCGACGCGGACTATTACTATCTTGAAATACATGGTCGGCAGAACGCGGCGATCTTTGCAGATCTGCTTCCGGGCGAGGATGCGCGGGCGCTGTCCCTGCGCAAGGAGGCGATGTACCGCGAACGGCTGGACGAGGTCGCGCCGGTGGCCGGGATGGCAGAGTTCGTGGCGCGGGTGCGCGGCGCCGGAATGCGCCTCGGGCTCGTCACCAACGCGCCGCGCGCCAATGCCGACGCTG
>JBGTLJ010000404.1:0-1657 GCA_041744175.1 Oceaniglobus sp.
TGGCGGCGGCGGGGGTGGCGGCGGTGGCGTCACGACCTGCGATCCGCCCTCGGCCGCAGCCGTGGCGCCCAGTCCCAGTCCCAATATCATCTGCATCTGGTGCTCCTCGCAAAAACCTGTTCCAAACGAGGGCCCGCTATAGCACACTGGTTGCGCCCGTTGCGCGGACGGGGCACAGTCCGAACGCCCCGGCAGGATCCGCGAAGGATGCGCCCTTCATTCGCCGGGGTTTTGCGCCCGCCCGTCAGAATGGCGGGTCCGGTCCGGGTGTTCCGAGCCCGGGAATTGCACCACATGTGCGCCTCGCCACAAATATGGCAACATGCGCCGATGGCGCGTCACGCCGCCATGCATGGAGATCCCGCAATGCCGAACACCGACCCCTGCCGTCATCGCCGCGCCCCACGACCTGCATGTTTCGCCTTGCGGTGCCTGGCCCTGATCCTGCTGCTGCTGCCCGCGCTGGCCCCGACCCCGGGACGCGCCGCCGACATTGCCGTCGCCACGCCCGCGGACCTGACGGCGGCACTGCGCGATGCCGCACCCGGCGACCTTCTGATCCTGGCGCCCGGCGAGTATGGCCTTTTGCGGCTGTCGGGGGCCCTGGGCGACGCCGGTCGCCCGCTGACCCTGCGCTCGGGCGATCCGGACTCTCCGGCCCGTTTCAGTGCCCTGCGCATGAACGGTGCACAGGGCGTGGTGCTGGACAATCTGGTCTTCGACTATGCCTTCGCGCCCGGTGACAAGGCCTTTCACAACCGGGTCTCGCAAATCACCAGGAGCAAGGATGTCACCCTGCGTGCCATCACCTTCGACGGCGACAGGCCGGCCGGCACCGGCACATCGGTGGATGGCTACGGCGTGGGAATCGGCCTTGCCCTGCGGTTCGCCGAAAACATCACCATCGAAGACAGCACGTTTCACAGCTGGTACCGCGGCCTTGTCGTGTCGCAGAGCGACGGCATCACCCTGCGCGCCAACACCTTTCACTCGATCCGCTCGGACGGGGTGGATTTCGCCGAGGTGAACCGGGTGCTGGTGGAGGACAACCATTTCCACGATTTCGACCGTGCCCCGGAGTCAAAGGATCACCCCGACATGATCCAGTTCTGGACCAACGGGACAAAGACCCCCAGCACCGACGTGACAATCCGCAACAACGTCTTCAACGCGGGCCATGGCCTGTGGACCCAGACGATCTTCATCCGCAACGAGGAGGTGGATACGGGCCGGCGCGGGCGCGACATGTTCTATCGCGATTTCACCATCACCGGCAACGTCATCGTCAACGCCCACCTGCACGGCATCACGGTGGGCGAGGTGGACGGGCTGACCGTCGCCGACAATACCCTGGTGCGCAATCCCCGCGCGGCGGGATCGGGGCAGAACCCGTCGCTGTGGAACCCGACGATCCGCATCAGGAAAACGGCCGAAGATGTGCGCATCCTGCGCAACATCGCCCCCGACATCGTCGGCCCCGAAGACCAGCCGGACTGGGACGTGGCGGGCAACCTGCGCACCCATACCGGCAATCCGGACGATCCGGGCCATGCCGACCGGGTCTTCGTGGCCGCGCGTCAGGGCGATCCGGCGACGCTGGCGCCCTTTACCTATCTGCCCGGCAGCGCCGCCGCGCGCGGAGAGGTCGGCGCCCCCC
>JBGTLJ010000405.1:0-9256 GCA_041744175.1 Oceaniglobus sp.
GTCGCGCCCGCGATGCCGCTTGCGCCGCGCCCGCCATCCCCTATAACCCGCGGGATTTGTCCGTTTTGGGGGTCCGACGTGCCGAAGAGAACCGATATCAGATCGATCATGATCATCGGCGCCGGACCCATCATCATCGGTCAGGCCTGCGAGTTCGACTATTCCGGCGCCCAGGCCTGCAAGGCGCTGCGCGAGGAGGGCTATCGCGTCATCCTCGTCAATTCGAACCCGGCGACGATCATGACCGACCCGGGACTGGCCGACGCCACCTATATCGAGCCGATCACACCCGAAATCGTCGCCAAGATCATCGAAAAGGAACGCCCTGACGCGCTCTTGCCGACCATGGGGGGCCAGACCGGTCTGAACACGTCGCTCGCGCTGGACGACATGGGGGTCCTGGAAAAGTTCGGGGTGGAACTGATCGGGGCCAACCGCAAGGCGATTGAGATGGCCGAGGACCGCAAGCTGTTCCGCGAGGCGATGACGCGGATCGGCCTGGAAAACCCCAAGGCCACCATCGCCAACACCCTGGCCGAATGCATGGCGGCGATCGACTATGTCGGCCTGCCCGCGATCATCCGCCCGGCCTTTACACTGGGTGGCACCGGCGGCGGCGTCGCCTACAACCGCGCCGAATACGAACATTTCTGCAAGTCGGGTCTGGACGCGTCGCCGGTCAGCCAGATCCTGATCGACGAATCGCTGCTGGGCTGGAAGGAGTTCGAGATGGAGGTCGTGCGCGACCGCGCCGACAACGCCATCATCGTCTGCGCCATCGAAAACGTCGATCCCATGGGCGTGCACACCGGGGATTCGATCACCGTCGCCCCGGCGCTGACCCTGACCGACAAGGAATACCAGATGATGCGCAGCGCCAGCATCGCGGTGCTGCGCGAGATCGGGGTCGAAACCGGAGGGTCCAACGTCCAATGGGCCGTCAATCCCGCCGATGGCCGGATGGTGGTGATCGAGATGAACCCCCGGGTGTCGCGAAGCTCGGCCCTGGCATCGAAGGCGACCGGATTTCCGATCGCCAAGATCGCCGCCAAGCTTGCCGTGGGCTATACGCTGGACGAGCTGGACAACGACATCACCAGGGTCACGCCGGCAAGCTTCGAGCCGACCATCGACTATGTCGTGACCAAGATCCCGCGCTTTGCGTTTGAAAAATTCCCGGGCGCCGAACCGCTGTTGTCCACCGCGATGAAGTCGGTGGGCGAGGCGATGGCAATCGGGCGCACGATCCACGAGAGTCTGCAAAAGGCGCTGGCGTCGCTGGAAACCGGGCTGAGCGGGTTCGACGAGATCGACATTCCGGGCGCCCCCGATCCCGCCAGCGTCACCGCCGCCCTGTCGCGCCAGACCCCGGACCGGATGCGCACCATCGCCCAGGCCATGCGCCACGGGATGGACAACGACGATATTCATGCCATCACCCGGTACGACCCCTGGTTTCTCGACCGGATCCGCGAGATCGTCGACACCGAGGAGCGCGTGCGCCGCGACGGGCTGCCGGTCACCGAGGACGGGCTGCGCGCGCTCAAGATGATGGGGTTCACCGACGCCCGCCTGGCCCGCCTGACCGGGCGCGACGAGGATCAGGTGCGCCGCGCCCGACACAATCTGGGAGTGCGGGCGGTGTTCAAGCGGATCGACACCTGCGCGGCAGAGTTCGAGGCACAGACGCCCTACATGTATTCCACCTACGAATCCCCGGTCATGGGCGAGGTCGAGTGCGAGGCGCGCCCCTCGGACCGCAAAAAGGTGGTGATCCTCGGCGGCGGGCCGAACCGGATCGGTCAGGGGATCGAGTTCGACTATTGTTGCTGTCACGCCTGCTATGCGCTGTCGGACGTGGGCTATGAGACGATCATGATCAACTGCAACCCGGAAACCGTGAGCACGGATTACGACACGTCCGACCGGCTGTATTTCGAACCGCTGACGTTCGAGCACGTGATGGAGATCCTGCGTGTCGAACAGGACAATGGGACGCTGCATGGGGTTATCGTGCAGTTCGGTGGCCAGACCCCGCTGAAGCTGGCCAATGCCTTGCAGGATGCGGGGATTCCCATCCTGGGCACCACGCCCGATGCCATCGACCTTGCCGAGGACCGCGAACGGTTTCAGGCCATGCTTCGGGAGCTGGGCCTGAAACAGCCGGTGAACGGCATCGCCCGTTCCGATGTTGAGGCGATGCAGATCGCCCAGAGCGTCGGATACCCGCTGGTGATCCGCCCGTCCTACGTTCTGGGAGGCCGCGCCATGGAGATCGTGCGCGACGATGCCCAACTGGCCCGCTACATTCGCGATGCGGTGGATGTCAGCGGCGTTACCCCCGTGTTGCTCGACAGCTATCTTGCCGGCGCTGTCGAGGTCGACGTCGATTGCTTGTGCGACGGCACAAGGGTCCATGTGGCGGGAGTCATGCAGCATATCGAAGAGGCCGGTGTGCATTCCGGCGATTCCGCCTGTTCGCTGCCGCCGTACAGCCTGTCGGATGAGCTGATTGCAGAGATGGAGCAACAGGCCGCCGCAATGGCGCTGAAACTGGGCGTTGTCGGTCTGATGAATGTTCAATTCGCGATAAAGGACGGCGACGTCTATGTGCTTGAGGTCAACCCGAGGGCGTCGCGCACCGTGCCCTTCGTGGCCAAGGCCACCGACAGCGCCATCGCCAGCATCGCCGCCCGGCTGATGGCGGGCGAGCCGCTGACGAACTTTCCCAAACGTCCGCCCTACCCCTCCGGCACCGGCCCCGACGACACATTGCCCATGGCCGACCCGCTGACCCTCGCCGATCCGGCGATGCCCTGGTTTTCGGTGAAAGAGGCGGTGCTGCCGTTTGCCCGCTTTCCCGGCGTCGATACCCTGCTGGGTCCCGAAATGCGCAGCACAGGCGAAGTGATGGGCTGGGACCGCTCGTTCGCGCGGGCCTTTCTCAAGGCGCAGATGGGGGCGGGTGTGGATCTTCCCACCGACGGAACCGCCTTTCTGTCGATCAAGGACATGGACAAGACCGACCAGTTCGTCGAAACCGCCCGGATACTGACCGAACTGGGCCTGAGCCTTGTGGCAACCCGCGGCACCGCAGCGTTTCTGAAAAATGCGGGAATCGAGACCGGCGAAGTCAACAAGGTCTATGAAGGCGGGCGCACCATCGTCGACATCATGAAGGACGGCGAGATCGCCCTGGTGATGAACACCACCGAAGGCGCGCGCACGGTCGAGGATTCAAGGTCCATGCGCAACGTCGCGCTGATGGACAAGATACCCTATTTCACGACGCTGGCCGCATCCCATGCCGCTGCCCTGGCCATGCGCGCCCGCGAGGAAGGCGAACTGACCGTCCGGCCCCTGCAGGGCTGAGACAGGCAGTGCCATTCGCCGGTTCCGTGGGTCGGATGCTGCCATAGGATGGGACCCGAGAAGTTTGCAGGCGCAGTCGGCGGCTTTGATCCGGCCCTTGAGGGGGCGTCTTCGGGTCAACCTTCGGGACGGTTGGCCGTTCTGGCGGGTCGCTTCGCGGAGGCGAATACGAAGATGACGTTCATTGCGAAGTTTGCGAAAAACGTGATGCCGACGCCCAGGATCTTGGCCAGTAGGGGCGTGAGACCCAAGAGGTGATGAAACATTGCCGTCGCGCCGACATTCAGGACGAAGCCCAGTGCGGCGGCGGCAAGAAACCGGAAATAGCCTGCTAAACTGGCCCGCACCGCAAACACATAGCGGGCCGTTAGCGAGTAATTGACGACAGTGGCCAGAAGAAATGAAATTGCTGCCGCGGGGATCAACGGCATCCCCGACCGGTTCAGCAACCAGAACAGCCCGATATCGACCCCGGCCGCCGTTCCCGCCGTGCCGCCGTAGCGGAAAAGCTGGACCAGCCGTTCCTTTGCCTTACTGCCCCGCATCGCAATCCGTTCGACGCCGAGTGGCGGGGACCCGCGTGGTGCGTGCACGGGACGTCGGACCGCCGATCATTGCAATGCGTCGGGCGCGGTGGTGGACAGTTCGATGAACCGCTGCGACGCAAGGATTTCGATCTGCGGTATGTCAACGACGGTCGCGAAGAGGAATACCGCGGTGGTGACGACGACGGAAATGATCAACGCCTTGGCGCGGTACAGTTTTTCTGGTTTGCGGGCCACGGAATCCGGGGTAAGGGCAAGCGAATAATAGACCGCGAACAGCACCACGATGCAGGGAAACAGAAGGACGTATTCGATCCGGTACTTGATGAGAAAGATCGCCATGAAAAAGGCGCAGGCGAGGGCATGGACAAGGTTGGCCACCGAAAGCCGGGTTTCGGTATAGGCCTGAAACGACCGGCGATACCGACCCAGCGTTTCCTTGCCATCCGAGGCGACGATGTCGCGGTATTCCGCAAGCCGTTTGGAATTCATCAGGAACGCGCCACCGAACCAGAACGCCAGGAACAGCGAAACCGGCGGAAGGCTGATCCCGTCCACCATCGCCCAGCCCATCAGAAGCCTCAGCGGATTGTTGATCGATTCCGACAGGACATCGAGATAGATGCGATCCTTTGTGCGGAACGGCTGGACGTTGTAGGTGATCCCGGACAAGGCAAGAAGGACCGCCGTGGCGAAGAAAACGCCATTGACCATGTAGGCGAGCCCGAGGCCAAGGACCAGCAGCGCCAGATATTCGAGCATGACGATCTGGCCCGACATGGTCCGCTGAACCGCCGCCCGCTGGGATTTTTCGGGGTGGAACCGGTCGAATTCCCGGTCCAGCCATTCGTTTATGACATAGTTCGCGGATGCCACGAACACGGCGGCTGCAAACCCGACGAGAACGGAGCGAACCAGACCGATGCCCGGCGTCGGGATCACATCGCTGCGAAGCAAGATCGCGAGCGCGATGCCGGGCACGATGAACACGTGTTTGGTCATGTGTTCGAACCTGGCGATCCGCACGTAATCCTGTAGCGACGCCGGGGATCTTGCAGTCAGATCCTTGCGATCAAGGATATCATCCAAAATGTAGGCTCCGGTCCTGTTGGTCCCCCACCTTTGACAAATCCGCAGTTCGCCATCCCGCAACGATCAACGTCGCCGCGAGCGGCAGGATCCATACAAGCCGAACCTGAAAGCGTCCGTAGGGCGAGGCAAGGACCCCGCAGATGAAGGCATTGAGGCAAAAGCCAGCCACCAGAACCGGGACAAGATTGCCAAGGTCCGGATGGTCACCCCTGCCCGGTGTCCCCGGCATAAGGCGCACGACTGACCAAAACGTTATCACGACCGCAGATAATGCAGCGGTGGTCTGGATGATCCGCAGGAACGGTTCGCTGAGGTCGGGGCGATCGTAGATGCGCGTGTTTGCCAGACGTTCCACAAGATCGGGCGGAAAGTTCGACTCGATGTAGGACCGGCTATGACGTCCCAGAGCAACGTCATCGATGGACAGGGTCCACAACTGGACGATCCCGTCCCGGGCCAGACCGGCCAGCGTGGCGACCGGTTCCGCCATGAAAGTCCGGAGCGCGAAAGATCCCTGCTCATCGGACAGCTTTCTTTGCACCGCGGGGGATGCGACCGCAAAGACCCCCGTCTGGGGATCGCGATCGAACAGGAATGAAATCCAAGGAACCGGCAATCTGTCTGCATAGGCGCAGAGCGCATATCCGCTGTCCGGGCAGGTTTCGTTGATCAGCCTGGTGCCGGGGCCAAGGGCCGTGAGATGCGCGGAGATGAACGGGCGCTGCACCAGCACCGCATCGTAGGCGATCCGGACCGCTGTCGCAAAGGCCAGGTGACCGAACAGCCCCACCGCGAGCGCGAAGATCGGCAGGACAAGGGATCCGGACGCCGCCCGGGCCCGGCGGACCGGCAGGACCCGCACGACGGCCAGAAACACGATCATGCATAACAGCAGCACCATATGGCTGCTGTGGGCCAGCGCTGCAAAGGAAATGACGGCGAACGCGGCAAACCTTTCGACGGACGCCATCCTGCGGCCGAACGCATACAGCAGCGCCAGTGCAAGCACCATCAGCCCGGCCCAGATGTCCGGCATGACAAGCCCGACGAAAAACGAGGCGCTGCTCAGCAGGGCGAGATGAAGCAGGGTGAAAACCGCGACCTGTTCCCACCGGGGAGGCGCGAGGTAACGGAACAGCAGGGTGACCAGCCAGGAGAAAGTGAGGGCCTGAACGATTGCGGGCAGCCAGATGCTCGTCTTCCAGCCGGCATAGGCGAACATGCCGAAATAGATCGATCTGCCGCCCAGCACGACCTTGTCGGTTCCCGGCGTTCCGAAACCTTGGGCGCCGGTTTCCAATCCGGAAGCAATGGCCGTTTCCCTGGAGGTGGCGCGCAGGATCACGTCGGCCATCTTGGCGGCCTGTTCGATATATGTGGCACTGTCGAAATAGAAGAATGGACCGTTGTTCAGGATCGGCAGACCCATGGCAATTGCCGCGCCTGTCAGGACCAGAACGATTACCCTGAGGGAAGTCGCTCCCGGTCGGTCAGGCTGGGTCATCAAGGCAAATCTCTGTCGATCCGGATTCGAAACAGGATGACATTTCCATAGGTAGTTCAGCAAGTTCGAATTTCGCTTTTTAGGACAAATTATCCGGATACTTGAGGGGCGCTATCAATGGCAACTGTACCGAAATGCAGGGCATTGGGGCATCCGCTTTTCAGACGGCGGAATGTCCCTGCGCGAACGGCATTCCAGGCATGGTCTCAAGGATCGTTTGCCCGCACCCGTTGACACCCTGGATGGTGACCCGATCGAGGCGGGTGGACCGGAAACCGGCAGGATACTTCGTTCGCGAGCGACAGGGCGACTCATTGTGATCAGTTTCATGAAACCGAATATCAAACAGTGGGCTGCGGCCGCCCGAGCCAGGGCAGCGGACACAGTCAGATCGATACAAAGTCTTGCAATTGCGTTTACCGCTCCGAAGCATTCACGATACCGTTGCGTTACTCAATCCGATCAAAATAGCAGCAAACATCATATTTCGGGAATGAGATGTAACTCTACTTTAATTGGCCATCTCTAAAGTCGATCCTGCAAACATGACATCATGTTTGCTCGCGTAACCAGTGGCGGGCGCCTCACCCGAAAGTTTCTGCCGTGCGCCGTGGGGGGTGTGATCGCTTTGGCGGTCAAGTGCACGGCAGCACCGCGGTTCTTGTCCGCACCGCGCCATTGCTTTATCCGCCGCACCGATGGCAAAGCTGTACTTTCATTATTCGACGATGAACGCCGGGAAGTCCACGCTTCTGCTTCAGGCGGCCCACAACTATCGCGAAAGGGGAATGGCGGCCCATCTGCTGACTGCACGGCTTGATGACCGCGCGGGTCCGGGGCGGATCACGTCGCGCATCGGGATCGGCGAACCCGCCGAAACCTTCACGCCCGAGGATGATCTTTTCGAGACGATCCGAGCCGAGACGGGACGGAGGGAGATCGCTTGCGTCTTTGCTGACGAGGCGCAGTTCCTGACCCCGGCGCAGGTGTGGCAACTGGCCCGCATCGCCGACGATCTGGATCTTCCGGTGATGTGCTATGGTCTGCGTGTCGATTTTCGGGGTCAGCTTTTCCCGGGGTCCGCCACGTTGCTGGCGATTGCCGACCAGATCCGCGAGGTGCGCACGATCTGCCACTGCGGGCGCAAGGCGACGATGGTCATTCGGCAGGACCGCGACGGAAAACCGGTGCGGCAGGGTGCGCAGATCCAGATCGGCGGTAACCAGACCTATGTTTCGCTTTGCCGTCGTCACTGGCGTGCGGCGATGGACGATCCCTATTGAACGCGACAGGGGAGTCAGCGAATACGGGGGCGACGCGCCTTGCAGCCCGATCGGGTCACACTGGATTGGGAAGCGGCAGCCCGTCGAAGAACGCGGTCAGGTTGTCCACCGCCATCAGGCCCATCGCGGTGCGCACCTCAAGGGTCGCCGTGCCGAGGTGGGGGAACAGCGTGACGTTTTCCATGGCGACAAGGGCATCCGGCACGGCCGGTTCAAATTCGTAAACGTCGAGCCCCGCGCCAAAGATCCGGGAGTCCTGCAAGGCTGCGATCAGCGCCTGTTCGTCCACGATATCGCCCCGCGCGATGTTGACCAGAACCGCTGTCGACTTCATCTCGGCAAGGAAGCCGGACCCGATCAGATGGTGCGTCTGCGGGTTCGCCGGCACCGCCACCACGACCACATCGGCCGCCCGGGCCACATCCTCGAGGGTATCGAGTTGCCCGCCGGCAACCCCGGGATCATCCACGACAGAGCGGTTAAAGAACACAACGTCCATCCCGAAGCCAAAATGACAGCGCCGGGCGATCGCCTTGCCGATCCGCCCCATGCCAACAATGCCCACCGTCTTGCCGCTGAGGTGCTGACCCAGAAGCTGGGTCGGATGCCAGCCCTTCCAGTCCCCGGCGCGCACCATGCGTTCGCCCTCGCCCGCGCGCCGACAGGTCATCAGCATCAGCGTCATCGCGATGTCGGCGGTGGCGTCGGTCACCGCACCGGGGGTGTTGGACACCGCAACGCCGGCCGCCTTTGCCGCCGCAACGTCGATATGGTTGTAGCCGACGCCGAAATTTGCCAGCAGCCGACAGCGCAGATCCCCGTCAAAGGCCGCGGCCGGCATCATGTCGCCGAGCGTGGGAAGGACGGCATCGTACTTTGCCAGCGCCGCGACCAGCGATGGCGTGTCCATGGGTTCGCCCCTGTCCCGGTAGGTCACATCGAACCGGGCACGGGCGGCATCCACCACCTCTTGCGGCAGACATCTGGTGATGAAAAGCGTTTCACTCAAAACATGCGCCCCCCCGATGGCACGTCGATATCGGGTCGCAACAGCACGACCTCTCCGTCATTGTCGGGCACCCCGAGCACCAGCACTTCGGACAGCATGGGACCGATCTGGCGCGGCGGAAAGTTGACGACCGCCACCACCTGACGCCCGACAAGATCCTTGGTCGCGTAGTGCCTCGTGATCTGGGCAGAGCTTTTCCTGATGCCTATGTCGGCGCCGAAATCGACCCAAAGGCGGATCGCGGCCTTGCGCGCCTCAGGAAACGGCTCGGCCCGGGTGATCGTGCCCACGCGGATGTCCACGGCCATGAAATCATCGAAACCGATCATGATTCCCCAAGCTCTTTCGAGCGGGCCGCCGCCGCGCCGACAGCGCGCACCAGCAGGGCGGGAAATCCTTCGCGTTCGTTCATCAGTCTGTTGAGCGCCGCTGCCGTCGTGCCGCCGGGCGA
>JBGTLJ010000406.1:0-3177 GCA_041744175.1 Oceaniglobus sp.
GCCCGCGCTCCGACAGCGCAGATGCCACCCCTGACAGGGCGCGCTCGATTTCCAGATCGCCGCCCTCTGTCCAGATGCGCGGTGCCTCGATGGCCTGTTGCAGGGTCATGCCATGGTCGATCAGGTTGACGATGGCCTGCATGGCCGACGGAAAGATCCGCAGCCCGCCGGGCAGCCCGAGGGCCCAGCGCACCCTGCTGTCGCGCAGGACGATCATCGGCGCCATGGAGGTCGGCACCCGCTTGCCCGGCGCGACCGAAAGCGCGCAGCCCGGATGGGGGTCGAAATTCATCATGTAGTTGTTGGGGATGATGCCGGTGCCGGGCACCATGAACCGCGCGCCGAAAATACCGTTGATCGTATGGGTGGCGGACACCACGTTCCCAAGGGCGTCGGCGACGGTGACATGGGTTGTGTCGTCGCTTTCGTGACCTCCGCGCGGCGGGCTGGCGGGCATGGCATGGGCGCGCAGTCGGGTCCGGCTTTCGTCAGCGTAGGTCTTCGATGTCAGCCGGGCGACCGGAACGTCGATGAAATCCGGGTCACCGCTGGCGGCGCGGCGATCCTCGAACCCGATGCGGATCACCTCGGCCATCAGATGCAGTCCTTCGGGCGTGCCGAAGCCCAGAGCCGCGATGTCCTGGAGTTCGAGAAGGTTCAGCATCTGCGCAATGTGCACCCCGGACGATGCCGGGGGCGGCGGGCCGACGATGTCATGGCCCCGATAGCTCCCCGTGATCGCATCGCGGTCTTTCACGACATATTCCCGCAGATCCTCCAGTGTGAGGCACCCGGCGTCCGCGCTCCCCGTTGCGATGCGCTGTGCCAGGGCGGCGCCCAGCGCGCCGCCGTGCAATGCGCACGCTCCGGTCTCGGCGACCTGTCGCAGGGAACTGGCGAAATCCGATTGTATCAGCCTTGCGCCCGGGGCCAGGGGCGTGCCGTCCGGCATGAACAGACCGGCGATGACGGGGTCACGCGACAGATCCTCGGCGGCTTCGTGGATGGCACCCGAAAGGTAGGATGTGATGGCAAATCCGCGCTCCGCCAGCCGGATCGCCGGGTCGATCACATCGCTGAACGAAAGGACGCCGTGATCGTCGTGCATCCGGCACCATGTCACCAGATTGCCCGGCACCGCCACTGCCGAGGGTCCCAGGGACGAACGACGATGCGCCGTCAGCATCCGGTCAGGAAGGCGATCCGAAACGGGATCGTACATGTCTGCTCTGGCCGAATGGGGTGCATGGGCCATGCCGTCCAGGATACGGTGGCGACCGTCGGCCAACCGCAGATGGGCCAGCCCGCCGCCGGCGATTCCCACCATCATCGGTTCCACGACGCAGAGGGCAAGCAACGATCCCACCGCGGCGTCGATTGCGTTGCCGCCGGCCGAAAGGATCCCGTATCCGACCGCAGAGCCAAGCGGATGGTTCGTCACGACGACACCCCCCATGCCACCGGCCGGAGATTTTTCGCACTCGAAGGGAAGACCGGACATGGAACGAACCTTTTTGGGGAATGCTTGGGAATCCTGTCACAAGGATGACCGTTGACGCGGCTTTGGACAAACCTGAATTCAACGTCCTGACGTTCGAGATCCCGCCATTGCTGTTCGGATCTGGGTCGCGGCGATGGTTTGTCTTTGACATCCCGCCCGGGATGCCGGGATGTTCACCGCGTCGCCAACGACCCTGCCGCAAGAGGATTGCCGATGATCACCGCCGTCTACCTTCCAGCATGTGAAAAGACCCGGTGGTGGGTGGAAATGCTGCAACGTCTTCTGCCGGAATGGCAAGTCGCTGCATTCGACGACATCGAAGACCTGGCCGATGTCCGCCATGCCGTCGTCTGGCGGCCGCGGACCGGGGATCTTGCGCGGTTTCCCAACCTCGACGCGATCGTGTCCATCGGCGCGGGGATCGACCACGTGCTTGCCGATCGTGACCTTCCGGCGGGCGTGCCGATCATCCGCACCGTGGGCGATGATCTGACGCAACGGATGCGTGAATACGTGGCGCTTCATGTGCTGCGGCATCATCGTGACATGCCCCGCCAGTTGCAGGCCCAGACCGAAAGAGACTGGCACGCCATTGTCGCGCCGGTGGCACAGAACCGGACTGTCGGCGTTCTGGGGCTGGGCAATCTGGGGATGGCGGCTGCGCAAACCCTCGCGGGACTTGGCTTTTCGTGCCGCGGCTGGTCGACGGCGCCGAGGTCTGTCCCGGGGGTCGAGACGTTTGCAGGGCCGGATGGGCTGAATCGCCTTCTTGTTGGATGCGACATCCTCGTGAACCTTCTGCCGCTGACCGGCAGCACGGAGGGCATCCTGAACCGCGCCCTTTTCGACAGGCTGGCCCGGGGCGCCTGCATCATCAACTGCGCGCGAGGCGGGCATCTTGTGGACGCCGATCTGCTGAGCGCGCTGGAGGATGGACAGATCAAACAGGCGACGCTCGACGTGTTCCATGTCGAACCCCTGCCGCCGGATCACCCGTTCTGGGCGCATCCGTCGATCACCGTCACACCCCATGTGGCCTCGCAGATCGACGTTGTCACCGGTGCCCGCCTGATCGCTGCCAATCTCAGGGCGTTCCACGAAACAGGCACCTGCCGCGATATCGTCGATGGTGCGCGGGGCTATTGAACTGCCCTGCTTGACACTGCCCGGGCGGTGACGGACGCTGGATCGACAGATGTCCGGGCCCTGCGTCCGGCTTTGGACAGAAAGGCGCCAATACCCTTGCCAGCGACCTTTGACCCCGCTCCGGTGCTGCCGAAACGCGCGGATGTCGTGGTGATCGGCGGCGGCATCGTCGGCGTGACCGCGGCCCTGTTCCTGGCGCGGGCGGGCCTGTCGGTCGTTCTGGTCGAAAAGGGGCGGATCGCGGCAGAGCAGTCGTCGCGCAACTGGGGCTGGATCCGCAAGCAGGGCCGCGACCCGGTGGAACTGCCGCTGATGATCGAAAGCGCGCGCGAATGGACATCGATCTGCGCGCCCATCGCCGCGGACATCGGGCTGGCAGAGGTCGGCACGACCTATCTCGCGACGAGCGAGGCCGAGTTCGCGCAGCGCAGCGACTGGGTCGAACGGGCGCGGGGTTTCCAGCTTGACACCAAAGTCCTCGGCCCGGCCGAGACCGACGCACTGCTCGGGCGCGACGACCGCCGGTTTGC
>JBGTLJ010000407.1:0-4392 GCA_041744175.1 Oceaniglobus sp.
CGTGCGCAGCTGGGCGGGCCTCGAGGGCTGGAGCGACGACGGGCTGCCGGTCATCGGCCCAAGCGGCACCTTGCCCGGGCTGATCCACGCCTTCGGGTTTTCGGGGCATGGGTTCGCGCTGGTGCCGTTGGTCGGACCGCTGATCGCGCAGATCCTGGACGGGCAGGTGCCGTCACAAACCTTGACTCCTTTTGATATTATGCGGTTCGCTGGTGCGGGAAGGGAAATGCTGCATGCTTGATCCGGCAAACCGGGTGGTGATGGTGTCGGGCGCCAACCGGGGCATCGGCCGGGCGGTGTGCGAATTTCTGCACGCCAAGGGCTATTCGATCAGCGCAGGCGCACGCGATGCCGCCGCGCTTGACCATGCGCTGGGCCATCTGGCTGGGGACCGTCTGCTCTGTGCCCGCTACGATGCGGCAGACCGGGCAAGCCACACCGCGTGGGTCGAGGCGACGCTGACGCGGTTCGGACGGCTGGACGCGCTCGTGAACAACGCCGGCACGTCCAATACATTTTCGATCGAACACGGCGACGAGGCCGATCTCGACGCGCTCTGGGGGATCAATTTCAAGGGCCCGCTGTTTCTGACGCGGGCCTGCCTGCCGCATCTCAAGGCGTCGGGGACGGGGCGGATCGTCAATATCGCGTCGCTGTCGGGCAAGCGGATCAGGAACGACAACATCGCCTATGGTGCGACGAAATTCGCGATGATGGCGCTCAGCCATGCGAGCCGGCGGGTGGGCTGGGATCACGGCGTGCGCGTCACCGCCGTCTGCCCCGGCTTTGTGGAAACCGACCTGACGGCGGACGTCACCAAGGTGGCGCGCGACAAAATGATCGCGCCGGGCGATCTGGCGGAACTGATCGCCACGATGATCGCCCTGCCCAACACGGCGGCGGTGGCCGAACTGCTGGTGAACTGCCGACTGGAAGACACGCTTTGAGAAAATGACAACTGGGAAAAGGGGAAACTGATGAAATCCTATGCAATTGCAGCGGGCGCGATGGCGCTCTTGACGGCCACCGGCGCCCATGCCGCCGGGACCACGCTGAATGTCGGGATGGCCAGCGCCGATGTCGGCGTGATCGACCCCCATGTCGCCACATCGACCCCCGACAAGGGTCTGTTACACTGGATGTTCAACGGCCTTGTCCGCATCAAGCCCGGTCAGGCCAGCCCGGAATTCATCGAGCCCGACATCGCCGAAAGCTGGACGGAATCCGACGACGGGCTGACCTGGACATTCACGTTGCGCGATGATGTGGAGTGTCATGGCGAGTATGGTCCGCTCGATGCCGAAGACGTCGTGTTCTCGCTGGAGCGGGCCATGGATCCCGATATTTCTGCATTCGCGAACGATTATGCCGCCGTTCAATCCGTCGAGGCGACCGGCGAGCACGAGGTGACGATCACCCTCTCCAGCGCCGAGGCAAGCTTTCTGGGCAAGCTGGTGCCCTATCACGGCGGCAACATCGTCTGCCAGGATGCGGTAGAGGCGCTGGGCGACGATTTCCAGAGCCGACCCGTGGGCACCGGCCCGTTCATGTTCGCCGAATACCAGCCCCAGCAATACGTGAAACTGGTGGCCAATCCCGAATATTTCCGGGGCGAGCCGAAGATCAAGGAGATCTTCTATCGCTACATCCCGTCCGATGCCTCGCGCGATCTGGCGTTCCAGGCGGGCGAGATCGACATGATCTACGGCAAGCAGGACCAGACATGGGTCGACCGGATTTCCGAAATTCCAGGCACCCGCGTGGTTGTGATGAAACCCGGAGAGATGACGACGATCCATCTCAACATGACGATGCCGCCGCTGAACGACATCAACGTGCGAAAGGCCGTGGCCCATGCCATCAACCGCGACGCGATGGTGCAGTTCCGCGGCGACAAGGTGACGCTTCCGGCCGTCTCTGCGGTGCCCGAGGGCTATCTGGGGTTCACCGACGACGTGCCGACCTACGATTTCTCTGTCGAGACGGCGAAACAGCTTCTTGCCGACGCCGGGCATCCCGACGGCATCGTGCTGAACTCGGTGCAGACGACGTTGCCGGGGATGATGACCACGATGGAGGTGGTGCAATCCCTGCTGCGCGATGCCGGGATCGATTTGCAGCTCGATCTGGTGGAACATGCCACGTTCCATGAACAGATCCGCGACGATGCCAGCCAGGTGACGCAGTATTCGGCGGCACGCTTTCCGGTGGCCGACACCTACCTGACGCAGTTCTATCATTCGGCGTCCATCGTCGGCACTCCCACAGCCGTCACCAACTTTTCCCATTGCGCGGTTGCCGATGCGGAAATCGAAGCGGCGCGCACCGAGACGGACGAGGCAAAGCAGAAAGAGCTCTGGGCCACTGCCCAGAAGAAGATCATGGAAGAGGTCTGCGCCGTGCCGATCTATCAGAACCTGCAACTCTGGGCCTGGAGCGACAAGCTCGACCTCGGCGTCGAGATCGTCGGATCGCTGAACCTCAGCCCCGCCGTCACCGAACTGGCGGAATTCCGTCAATGACGCCGCGCCGCGGGGCGGGGGGCGCGGCGTGACCGCGTTCTTCGTCAAACGGCTGGCGTTCTCGGTCATCACGCTGTTCGGCGTGCTGACCATCGTGTTCTTCATCGTCCGGGTCCTGCCGGGCGATCCGGCGCTGGTGATCCTGGGCGATCAGGCCAGCCAGTCGGCCATTGACGCGCTGCGCGTGCGGCTGGGGCTCAACGATCCGCTGTTCGTCCAGTATCTGAGGTTTCTGGGCGGTGTCGTTGTCGGCGACTGGGGCGTGTCCATGGTTTCAGGGCGCCCGGTGGTTGAGGAGATCATGAAGGTGCTGCCCGCCACCATCGAGCTTACCGTGGTGTCGCTGATCCTCGGCGCGGCGATCGGCATCCCGCTCGGCGTCTGGTCGGCGGTGCGGCGCAACGAACTGCCCGACTATATCGTGCGCATCGCCTCGCTCCTGGGCCTGTCGTTGCCTGCCTTCGTTTCGGCGATCCTGCTGTTGCTGGTGTTCTCGATCCAGTTGCGTTGGTTCCCGGTGATGAGTTCGGCGCAGGGCGACACGCTTCTGGAACGGGGCCGCAACCTCGCGCTGCCTGCAATCAATCTCGGGCTGATCATGGCGGCCTATATCACCCGCGTCGCCCGCTCGGCCATGCTCGAGGTGCTCAATCAGGACTACGTGCGCACCGCCCGCGCCAAGGGTCTCGCGTTCGGTGTCATCGTGTGGCGGCACTGTCTGCGCAACGCGCTGATCCCGGTAGTGACGGTGGTGGGGCTGTACCTTGGCATCCTGATCGGCAATTCGGTGCTGACGGAAATCGTGTTCAACCGCCCCGGCCTCGGCAAACTGATTGTCGGCGCGCTGAACCAGCGGGATTATACAATGTTGCAGGGGATGATGGTGATCTACACGCTGATCGTCGTGCTGGTCAACCTGCTGACCGACCTGTTCTATGGCCTTATCGACCCCCGGATCCAGTATTCATGAACGGCGCCGTGCAACGCACCGCCTATCTGCGCCAGTCGCTGCTGGCCATGGGCCGCGGCCTGTTCGCCGCGTTCAACACCAACAAGACCTCGTGGATCGGGCTGGGGATGTTCGCCTTCGTGGTAATCCTCGCGGTCGGTGCGCCCTGGATCGCGCCGCACGATCCGATCGATCAGAACATCCTCAACCGTCTGAAACCGCCCTCGTCGGAACACTGGTTCGGCACCGACCAGTTCGGTCGCGATATCCTGTCGCGGATCATCTGGGGCGCGCGCATCTCTCTTGTCATCGGGCTGATGGCCATTGTCATCGCGCTGTTCGTCGGATCGGCCATCGGGGTGATCGCGGGATATTACGGTGGCGTTCTCGACATCATCGTGATGCAGATCATGGATGTGCTGTTGGCCTTCCCGTCGCTGATTCTGGGGCTGATCGTGGTGGCAATGCTGGGCCCGTCGATCACCAATCTGGCCATCGCCATCGCGCTGACGGCAATCCCGCCCTTCGCGCGCATCGCCCGCGCCCCGACAATCTCGGTCAAACAGCGCGAATATCTTTCGGCGGGCCGAGCGCTGGGGTTTTCCGACGCCCGGCTGATGCTGGGCCATATCGTGCCCAACATCCTGCCCGAAATCCTGGTGATGGGATCGCTCTGGATGGCCACGGCGATCCGGGTAGAGGCATCGCTGGCGTTCATCGGCCTTGGCGTGGCGCCCCCCACCGCCACCTGGGGCGGGATGATCCGCGAGGGGTTCGAGAACATCCTCGACAGTTTCTGGCTGGCGTTCTTTCCGTCCATGGCGATCCTGCTGGTGGTTTTCGCGCTGAACATGCTGGGCGACGGGCTGCGCGATGCCATAGATCCGCGCCTGAAGGATGCCGGATGACCGGGCCGGACTT
>JBGTLJ010000408.1:0-3886 GCA_041744175.1 Oceaniglobus sp.
CGCGATGCCCTGCGTGCCGCGCGCGACGAGGTGGGTACGATCCGCCGGATCGAGGGCGAGAGCGACGCGCTGGCGGTGCGGATTTCGCGCCCCGAGGGAATGGCCCGCGCGCTGGAGATCGTGCGCGCGCTGGCGACACCCGTGGTCAGCCTGACCGGGGTCGGAGCAAGCGATATCGAAGTCGCCGGACAGGGCGACACGATCACCGTGCGTCTGAGCGAAGAGGAACAGGTCGCCACGGACGAGCGCACGATGCGCCAGTCGGTGGAGATCATCCGCCGCCGTGTCGACGAGGTGGGCACGCGGGAGCCGACAATCCAGCGTCAGGGCGCCGACCGGATCCTGATCCAGGTGCCGGGAATTGGCAGTGCTGGCGAGCTGAAGGCGCTGATTGGCACCACGGCCCAGCTGACGTTCAACCCGGTCGTGGGGCGCACCGACGACGCCGGGCAGGCGGCCGATGCGCGCCAGCTGATCCTGCCGTCGGTGGACGAACCGGGCACGTTCTATATCGTCGAGCGCACGCCGGTCGTGACCGGCGAAGAGCTTGTGGATGCGCAGCCCAGCTTCGATCAGAACAACCGCCCCGCCGTGTCGTTCAGGTTCAACCCGAGCGGCGCGCGAAAGTTCGGCGACTACACCGCCGACAATGTCGGCAGCCCGTTTGCCATCGTGCTGGACGACGAGGTGATCAGCGCCCCGGTGATCCAGAGCCATATCGCGGGCGGCAGCGGCATCATCACCGGCAATTTCGGCATCGAGGAAAGCACCAACCTTGCCGTGCTGCTGCGCGCCGGTGCGCTTCCGGCGGGAATGGATTTTCTGGAGGAACGCACCATCGGCCCGGAACTGGGGCAGGACAGCATCGATGCCGGGCGGATCGCCTGCGTCGTCGCCTTTGGTGCCGTTCTGGTGTTCATGGCGCTGAGCTATGGGCTCTTCGGGATCTTCGCCAACATCGCGCTGATCCTGAACGTCGGGCTGCTGTTCGGTCTGCTGAGCGTGATCGGCGCCACCCTGACCTTGCCCGGCATCGCCGGGATCGTTCTGACCATAGGCATGGCGGTCGATGCCAATGTTCTGGTGTTCGAGAGGATCCGCGAAGAACTGAAGACGGCGAAAGGTCCGGCGCGGGCGATCGAGCTGGGCTATGAGAGGGCGCTGAGCGCGATTGTCGATGCCAACATCACCACATTCATCGTGTCGGTGATCCTGTTCACGCTGGGATCGGGGCCGGTGCGCGGGTTTTCCATTACCCTCGGTCTCGGGATCCTCACATCCGTGTTCACGGCAATCTTTGTCACCCGGCTTTTCGTGGTGATCTGGTTCGAGCGCCGCCGCCCCAAAACGATCGAGGTCTGAGATGCGCCTGCGACTTGTTCCCGAAACGACGAACATCGATTTCTTCGGCTATGCGAAGGTGACGTTTGGCGCATCGGTGGTGGCGATGATCCTGTCGCTGCTGGCATGGGCGGTCATCGGGCTGAACTTCGGCATCGACTTCAGGGGCGGCACGACGATCCGCACCCAGAGCGTTCAGGCGGTGGACATCGCCGCCTACCGCGCCGCGATAGAGCCGTTGGCGCTGGGCGACGTGACAATCACGGAGGTGTTCGATCCGACCTTTGGTGTCGGTCAGAACGTCGCGATGATCCGTATCCAGGCACAGGAGGGTCAGGAAAGCGTCGCCGCCGACACCGTGACCACGGTCGAGACGGCGTTGCAGGCTGTCGATCCATCGATCAGCTTTCCATCGGTCGAATCGGTGGGGCCGAAGGTATCGGGCGAACTGATCACCACCGCGCTGCTGGCGGTGGCCGCGTCGCTGGCGGCGATCCTGTTCTACATCTGGCTGCGGTTCGAGTGGCAATTTTCGGTGGGTGCAGTCGCGGCGCTGTTCCATGACGTGATCCTGACAATCGGCATATTCTCCGTGCTTCAGATCCGGTTCGATCTGGCCACCATCGCGGCGCTGCTGACGATCATCGGCTATTCGATCAACGACACGGTGGTGATCTTCGACAGGCTGCGCGAGAATCTGATCCGGTATCGCAAGCGCGATCTGAAGGAGGTGATGAACCTCAGCGTCAATGAGACGCTGTCGCGCACGCTGATGACCAGTGGCACGACGCTGCTGGCGCTGATCTCGCTGCTGATCCTGGGCGGCGACGTGATCCGGGGCTTTGTCTTTGCGATCACCTGGGGGGTGATCGTGGGCACCTATTCGTCGGTCTATGTGGCCAAGAACATCGTACTGTTCCTTGGCGTGAACCGCGAGGAGAAACCCGACGACAAGGGCAACCAGTTCGCCAATATCGACGCCTGAGTGGACGCCCTGTTCGCCGCTCCGGGGTTGCCCTGGCTGGTGGCGGCGGCGCTTCTCGGCGGTCTGGTGCGTGGGTTTTCCGGGTTCGGCACGGCAATGGTGTTCCTGCCGGTGGCAGCGCGCTGGGTCGGCCCGTTCGAAGCCATCACCCTGCTGATCGCGATGGATCTGATCGGTCCGCTTCCCAACGTGCCACGCGCGGTGCGGGACGGGGATCCGCCCGATATCCTGAGGCTTGTCGCTGGGTTGTGCATCGGGCTGCCGCTGGGTGTCGCGCTGCTGGGGCTGATCGCGCCCGAGGTGTTCCGCTGGGGCATATCGCTTGTCGCGCTGGGCCTGCTGGTCCTGCTGGCAGGGGGGATGCGCTATGACGGGGCACTGACGCCGGCAATCGTGCGCGGGATCGGCGCCGCAGCGGGCGTTCTGGGCGGTGTCGCGGGCATGGCCGGGCCGCCGGTGATCCTGTTCTACATGGCAAGCAGCGTGCCGGTGGCGACGATCCGGGCGAACGTGCTGCTGTTTCTCGTCGCATCGGACGTGGTGATGCTGGGGGTGCTCTGGCTGTTCGGCCATCTGGCGTTCGGGATGCTGGGTCTGGGTCTTTTGCTGGCTCTTCCCTATCTGCTGGGCAATGTCGTCGGCGCGGCATTGTTCCGGCCCGACCGGGCAGCGCTGTACCGCGGGGTCGGGTACGGATTGATCGCACTGTCGGCGGTTTCCGGGTTGCCGGTGCTGGATTGAAACGCACGATGCGGGTATCGAAGGGGTGAGCGGGCGGCGCGTTCCGAATGCGCCGCGCCATGGCGGAAGGCGCGGGACGGAGGGAACGCGATGCGACTGAACGAGATCAAATTCACCGACGCCCGGCCTATCGACGGGTACGGGCCCGGGTTCTTCCGGGTGGCGGGGCAGGTGATCCAGGGCGACATCTGCGTTCTGCCGGACGGTATTCAGCCTTGGGGCGGATATTCCGACATTGCGACGTTGATCCGGGCGCGGGATGCGGTGGACGTGCTGTTCATCGGAACCGGCGCCGAGATTTCCCATGTGCCGGCAGAGTTCCGCGCCGCACTGGAAGAGGCGGGGATCGGCGTCGAGGCGATGGCCAGCGCTGCCGCCTGCCGCACCTACAACGTCCTGCTGAGCGAAGGGCGCCGGGTCGGCGTGGCGCTGTTTGCGGTCTGAGCCGATCCTGTCGCTGGAGGATGTAGCTTGCGCGCGGGGCGGTGTGCCGGTGCTGTCGGCGGTTTCCTTCACGGTGGCGGCGGGCGAGGCTGTGGTGTTGCGCGGGCCCAACGGGTCGGGCAAGACAACGCTGTTGCGCACCGTCGCCGGGTTGCAGCCCGCACTGGCGGGACGGGTGTGGTCAGATTCGGGGATCGCCTATTCTGGCCATGCCGACGGGGTGAAGGGCGCGCTCAGCGTGCGCGAGAACCTCGCGTTCTGGGCCGACATGTTCGCAACGTCAGGGACCGAAGAAGCGATGCGGGCCTTCGATCTCTGGGCAATGCGGGACCGCGCCGCACAGCACCTTTCGGCCGGACAGCGCAGGCGGTTGGG
>JBGTLJ010000409.1:0-1595 GCA_041744175.1 Oceaniglobus sp.
ACCCCTTCGGGAGCAACGATTGCCTGCGCCCCTCCCGAGGCGATGTCTGACTGCGCCCGACCCGGGACGACGTCTGACTGCGCCCCTCCCGGGGCGACCGCGATGCCGATGGGTCCGCCGTTCAGGGTGATCTCGGCCAGCAGGGTGCCGTCGGCTGCCAGCTTGCGCACAGTCTTTGATCCGGCGCTGACGGTATAGATCACATCCGCGCCGGTACCGTTCGCGAGGGCACTGGACACCGCGATGCCGGCCGGTTCGCCGGGGACAGGGATGCGCGCCACCTCTTGCCCGGTTTCAAGATCGAGGATGCTGAGATCGCTGCTGTTCTGGTTGGTGATGTATGCAATGTCGCCTGCCGCGGGCCCGGCGAGGGCCGACAGCGTCAGCATGATGGCAAAAGCGAAGGTGCAGTCGTGAGCGGGAAGGCAGGGATGCTCGTCAAGCACAACGCGGCGCCGCGCTGTACTGGAACGTCGGCAGCCCGGAAGCTCCCGCGTTGCGTGGCGATCCGCCGCCCATGGGTCCCGTGGGCGGCGTGTTGGATCGAAACCGGATCAGGGGCCTGCCCGCCTAGTTGTTTGCGAACCGCGCCACCAGCGCGTCGAGGCCCGCCTGGTAAACGCCCGTCACCGCGGCGATTGCGGCAGCGTCGTTCAGTTCGGCGGGGGGGTCGTTGTTGGGAAAGCCGCGATAGAACGCTCCGCGCCATTCCACCACGGACCCGCCGTCTTTCGGGATCACGGAGAGATGCGAGGAATAGTTCGTCACCGGCAGCGTTTCGACCGCCACGTCGGTGATGCGATAGGAATAGCTCATCTTTTCTGCCGAATACTTGTAGAGCGCCTCGGCGATGGTCGGTCCGCCCTCTTCGCCCAGAACCAGCACACGGGTCGCGTCGATGTCGTTGCCGCCGGTGCCGGTGGTCGAGAACACAAACGGATGCCAGCTCATGTCCTGGAAATTCCCGATCACCGCCCAGACCGCATCCGGCGCGGCGGCAATGTCGGCCGTCAGCGTGACCTTCTGGCGTGTTGGTCCGTGGGCATGGGCCGCCAGCGGCAGTGCCAACACGATGAAACATAAGAGATTTCTAAGAACGCGCACGGATTTTCCCCTTGTCCGACTGCCGATGATACTGTCCACTCAGTCTGGACACGGCCTTTCGGTGCGACAACGATCCAAAAGTATCGGTCGCACCCTCAGCCGTCTGCCGGACAAGGTGACTTTGGGAGGAGCGCCGAATGAAGCATGCAGTGAGGGGGATGCTGGCCATCGCACTGGCCCTGGTGGCGGATGCGGCCATCGCGCTGGACGTCCGGGCCGCGGTGCTGCGCGTGGACTATCCCGCATTGCTGCCGATTTCGCGCTATGACGAGCGGCCCGCCGATCTGGGGTTCGCGGGCGCGGTCCTGGGCGATGAGGACAACCAGACCACCGGCAGCTTCCTTGGCATGACCTATGACACGCGGACGGTGGCGACCGACCTCGCAGGGCTGGACGCAGCGCTGGATGGGACCCTTGGCGACGGGATCGGATTGCTGGTGGTGCTGGCGCGGGCAGAAGATCTCTTGCGCATCGCCGAGCGGGCCGGGCCC
>JBGTLJ010000410.1:0-2126 GCA_041744175.1 Oceaniglobus sp.
CGAACGAGGGGCGCAACACACTGCATTCGGGTGACTCCGGCAGCCACGCCGCGCTGTGGACCCTTGCCGATCATGGCCCGGCCCATGCCACGCTGATGCTGTTGATGCCCGATGGTGCGGGCGGCTTTCCCGGCGACCGCCAGCTTGTTGCGACCTACCGGCTTTCGGGCGATACCCTGCATCTGGAGATCACGGCGCTGGCGGATGCCGAAACGCCGATGAACCCTGCTCACCACGGGTTCTGGAACCTCGACGGCTGCGAAACCTGGGCAGGCCACAGCCTTCAGATCCACGCCGACAGCCTGCTGGCCGTCGATGGCGAAACCCTGCCCACCGGCGCTGTCACCGATCTGACCGGGCACCCCCACGATTTCCGCGCGCCCCGCACCATCGCGCCCGGGGATCTGCCGCCGCTGGACCACAACTTCTGCCTGGCCGCCGCGCGCCGCGATCCGGCACCAGCCCTCGTGCTGCGCGGCGCGAACGGCATCGCGATGCATCTTGAAACCGGAGAACCCGGGGTTCAGGTGTTCGACGCGCACCCGATCCACACCGGATCGCTGCCGACGCTGCACGACCGACCCTACGGCGCGCATTGCGGCCTTGCGATCGAACCCCAGTCCTGGCCCGACGCCCCCGCCCATCCGCATTTCCCGTCGATCCTCCTTGCCCCGGGCGCCCCCTATCGTCAGGTGTCACGGTTCCGGTTTACCGCGCCCTGATCCGGGCACTGTCAGACCAGTGCCACGCGGCGCCGGTGGCCCACCGGGATCGTTCGCCAATGGCGATGCGGTGACGTTGATCCAGACCGCCCCAGCGAACACTGCCGACGGCAACAGGGTCATCGGCCCCGCCAGCGTCTCCCTCAGACGCCGCAGCGGTGCCAAGGATCGGTTTGGAAACCCGAAGATCCCGGCAGTCATCAGGCAGACGCCGACCAACGCGGGAGCATGGCCGCCGACAGCCACAGCGGCGCATCCAGAAGCGTCGCGGGCGAGGTCACGAACAGTAAAGGCGCAAGAAAGGCAGGCCAAGGCGATGCGCACCGTTTCGAACCCGGTCTGCATCGGCGGCGCGTCGGCCATGTTGGCGGCGACGAAGGCGGCGATGGCCGCGGGCGGCGTCAGAATCGACAGCAAATAAAGCACGAACAGGGCGCCGCCATGGGCTGCACCCCGCGCTCCGTCGTTCCGGCAAGGCCTGCGGCCCGCCGCGCGCAAATCAGGCCCCGATCGTTAGGGCAATGTCCGAACCTGAGGAACGATCCCGGAGTTGGACACCCCTTGCCACCTTGTCGCGACCGGCGGCTGCGGCGGCTCTGGCCGCGATCTGGTGGCGCAGACCGTGCGCGAGGCATGTCGCGTCACCGTGCTGATCTGCCCCGTTCGCTGGCCGCCCATCCGCCCGATCACGATTCCTGCGCCATCGACCTGACCGGTGTTCCGGCTCGGGGCCGACGCGGCCTTTCTTACCGGCCGGACCCTGCGGATCAACGGAGCGGCCTGTATGCCATGAGCGATCCGTCCCTTGAGGACCGCGCAGTCCCGATCGCCGGCGGCACCCGGAGTTCGGGCGGGGAATGGCCCTGGCGCTGGCAGAGGCGGGCGCAAGGGTCTGCATCACCGGCACCCGCGAAAGCGATGCCATGACGTCCACATTGCATGACCTCCGCGATCATGGCGGGGCATCGTGGCCGATGCCGCGGACCCTGCCGATACCAGACGGACGGTCGCGGAATGCGGGGCTTCGTTCGCTAATGCCGACGTGCTGATCAACAACGCCGGCGTGGGGATGCGGCTGATCTCGCAGGCCTTCGCCACTGTGCCGACGTAGTTCCACGAGGCCGACCCGCAGTTGGGCGAATAGATTGCGGACAAGAACATGAACGGCCCGTTCCTGATGGCGCGGGCGGTCGCCGCCGGGATGTTCCGGCGGGGCTTTGGCAAGATCGTCAACACCTCGACCAGCGACGTGACCATTGTGCGGCGCGGATATATGCCCTATGGCCCCGCCAAGGCGTTTGTCGGGGCGGCCAGCCGAATCTGGGTGGCCAACCTCGCGGGAACCGGCGTCGACGTCCTGCTGCCCGGCGGGGGGGGGGCGACACCGACCTGCTGCCGTCGGAG
>JBGTLJ010000411.1:0-1796 GCA_041744175.1 Oceaniglobus sp.
GCGCCGCGCCGGCTGCTGTGGCTGACGGCGGTCTATCCGTTCGTAATGCCATGGCTGCTGTGGGGCGGGTCGCTGTGGCTGCCGCTGATGGTGATGTTCGGGCTGGGCCTGGGCGTGCTGGTCGTGCGCTACGGGTCGGCGCATCTCGGCAGCCTTCTGTCGTTGATCGTCGCCGTGGCGGTGGTGGTCCTGTTCTGGATGTTTCTCTCCGGCGACGCGGCGCGCGATCTGAACCGCGAGGTGCTGTCGCTGCGGCTGGAGCCGGTGCAAAGCCGTCAGTTCGGCGGCTTTCTTCTGTCGATCACCATCGGTGTCGTCGCCATCGGCGCCTCGCTGCCGCTGGGCGTGGTGCTGGCCCTGGGCCGGCAATCGGACCTGCTGATCGTCAAGACGCTGTGCGTGGTGTTCATCGAATTCATCCGCGGCGTGCCGCTGATCACGCTGCTGTTCGTCGCCTCGACGTTGCTGAACATCTTCCTGCCACCGGGCACCAATTTCGACATCATCCTGCGGGTGATGATCATGGTGACGCTGTTTGCCGCCGCCTACATGGCCGAGGTGATCCGCGGCGGCCTGGCGGCACTGGGCAAGGGGCAATACGAGGGCGCCGACAGCCTTGGGCTGGACTACTGGCAGGCGCAGCGCCTGATCATCCTGCCGCAGGCGCTGAAGATCTCCATCCCCGCCATCTTCGGCACGTTCATCGGGGTGTTCAAGGACACGACGCTGGTGTCGATCATCGGGCTGCTGGACCCGCTGGGCCTGTCGAACGCGATCCGCGCAGATTCCAACTGGAACGGCATCGTCTGGGAGCTTTACGGCTTCATCGCGTTCCTGTTCTTCGTCGTCTGCTTTCTGATGTCGCGCTATTCGATGTATCTGGAACGACGCCTCCAGACCGACCACAGCTAGGAGGACCGCCGTGACCGCCGCCGCCATCGACCTGTCGAAAGACCGCGCGCCCGCAAAGATTGCGATCAGCGACGAGATCGCGATCGAGATCGCCGGCATGAACAAGTGGTTCGGCACCTTCCACGTGCTGCGCGGCATCGACCTCGTGGTGCGGCAGGGCGAACGCATCGTCGTGTGCGGGCCGTCGGGATCGGGCAAGTCGACGCTGATCCGCTGCATCAACCGGCTGGAGGAACACCAGTCCGGCCGCTTCGTCGTCGACGGCACCGAACTGACCAGCGACCTGAAGAACATCGACAAGATCCGGTCCGAGGTCGGCATGTGCTTCCAGCATTTCAACCTGTTCCCGCACCTGACCATCCTCGAGAACTGCACGCTGGCGCCGATCTGGGTGCGCAAGGTGCCCCGCCGCGAGGCCGAGGAGACGGCAATGCATTTCCTCGACAAGGTGAAGATCCCCGAACAGGCGGCGAAATACCCCGGCCAGTTGTCGGGCGGCCAGCAGCAGCGCGTCGCCATCGCGCGGTCGCTGTGCATGAAGCCGCGGATCATGCTGTTCGACGAGCCGACGTCGGCGCTGGACCCCGAGATGATCAAGGAGGTGCTGGACACGATGATCCAGCTTGCCGAAGAGGGGATGACGATGATCTGCGTCACCCACGAGATGGGTTTTGCCCGTCAGGTGGCGAACCGCGTCATCTTCATGGACCAGGGCCAGATCGTCGAACAGAACGCGCCCGAGGAATTTTTCCTGCATCCACGCAACGAGCGCACGAAGCTGTTCCTCAGCCAGATCCTCGGCCACTAGGGCGGCCCGGCGCGCGCCGTCGCGGCCGGCTAGCGCGGCATGCGGATCAGGCTGCCGGCGCCGTGGTCGGTGTACA
>JBGTLJ010000412.1:0-2648 GCA_041744175.1 Oceaniglobus sp.
GCTGCCGAAGTTGCTGACAACATGACCAGGAACAACGAGGAAGATCGGCAAAATGCGCCCTGAGACTCGAGCTCGGAGCAGGGTCCCTCCCGCCTGACCAGAACAACGTTCCTGGCAGCCGACTGTTTCAGCGACCTGTTAGAACAGGAAATGGACATGACTTGGTGGTCAAATGGTCATCAGAGTGGGTCCACTGGACAAGTTTTGGTGGTCGCTTCAACGCCGGTTCCGACCGCATTTCAACACCGCGAGAATCCGCAATCCGCGCAGGTCGTGCAGCCCTCCGCCATACGCAGCCCGAAACTGCCGCAGGAAGGACAGGCCTTGCCGCGCGAGGCGGCGGCGTCTGTCGCGCGGGGGTCGGATTTCAGTCCCATTCCTTCGCCCGCGATGAATCCGGTGGCGATCATGTGGCGTTCGATCACACCGCCGATGGCGGCCAGGATCGACGGAATGTACTTGCCCTGCATCCAGGCTCCGCCGCGCGGATCGAACACCGCCTTCAGCTCCTCGACCACGAACGAAACGTCTCCGCCGCGCCGAAACACGGCGCTGATCATCCGCGTCAGCGCGACCGTCCAGGCAAAATGCTCCATGTTCTTGGAGTTTATGAACACCTCGAACGGGCGGCGGTGACCGCCGATGACGATATCGTTGACGGTGATGTAGATCGCGTGCGCGCTGTCGGGCCACTTCACCTTGTAGGTGTTGCCCTCGAGCTGCGACGGACGCGCCAGAGGATCGGACATGTAGATCACGTCGCCCGTTGTCCGGGGCGCGTCACCGTCGCCCGTTGTCCAGGGCACATCACCGTCGCCCTGCCCGATCTGCGGGTCCACAACCCGGTTTTCGCCGGGTGACTGCGCCGCAACGAACCCCTCGCCGGACACAAGCCACCCTGGAGGAACCTTCAGGAACCGCCCGAGCTTTTCGCCCTGGCTCCTGGTCAGCTTGCGCTGCCCGCTCAGCCAGCGGCGGACATGGGCGCGTTCCTCTCCCGCCGCGTCGGCGAACAGAGACGGCTTGGCATAGCCTTCGCGCGTCATCGCCCATCTCAGCCGCCCGGCCGCGGTGTCGAATATCGGCAAGGGCTCCGTGGCACCGCTCCCCGCTTCTTTTTCGTCCGGAATACTCAGCACCGATCCCGTCACCGCGTTCGGCCGATAGGTCGTGCAACCCTTGCAGCCTTGGTCCCATGCCGCCATGTAGACGTCCTTGAACGCCTCGAACGTGATGTCCTCGGGACAGTTTATGGTCTTGGAAATCGACGAATCCACCCATCTCTGCGCAGCCGCCTGCATCTTCACGTGATCCAGCGGCGCAAGGGTCTGGGCGTTGACGAAATGTTCGGGCAGCGGCGCGTCGCCGTTCAGGTCGCGCCACATCCTGACCGCGTAATCCACCACCTCCTCCTCGGTGCGGGTCCCGTCCTTCTGCAGCACCTTGCGGGTGTAGGCATGGGCAAATATCGGCTCGATCCCGCTGCTGACGTTCCCGGCATAGAGCGAAATCGTCCCCGTCGGCGCGATGGATGTCAGCAATGCGTTGCGGATGCCATGTTCTGCAATCGCCGCGCGCACGTCCGCGTCCATCCCCGCCATCGCCCCGGAGCCAAGGTAGCCCTCGGCGTCGAACAGGGGAAACGCGCCCTTTTCGCGTGCCAGATCCACCGACGCCAGATATGCGGCGCGCGCGATCCGGTGCAGCCAGTGCGCGGTCAGACGCGCCGCCCCGTCGGATCCATCGCGCGCGCCCACCATCATCAGCGCATCGGCCAACCCGGTCACGCCCAGCCCGATGCGTCGCTTGGCCGCGGCCTCGGCCGCCTGTTCGGGCAGCGGAAAGCGCGACGCATCCACCACGTTGTCCATCATCCGCACCGCCAATGCCACCAGATCGTCCAGCGCCGCCTCGTCCAGCGCCGCCCCGGGCCCGAACGGGTCGACTACCAGCCGCGCCAGGTTCACCGATCCCAGCAGGCAGGCGCCATAGGGCGGCAAGGGCTGTTCGCCGCAGGGGTTCGTCGCGGCGATGGTCTCGCAATAGCCAAGGTTGTTGGCGGCATTGATCCGGTCGATGAAAATCACCCCCGGCTCGGCGAACGCGTAGGTCGAGCGCATGATCGCGTCCCACAGGGCCCGCGCGCGCACCGTGCGCAGCACCCGGCCCCCGAACACCAGATCCCAATTCCCGTCCGCCTTCACCGCGTCCATGAACGGATCGGTGACCAGCACGCTCATGTTGAAATTGCGCAACCGCGCGGCATCTGACTTGGCGGTGATGAACTCCTCGATGTCGGGGTGGTCGCAACGCAACACCGCCATCATCGCGCCGCGCCGCGACCCAGCCGACATGATCGTGCGGCACATCGCGTCCCACACATCCATGAACGACAGCGGCCCGCTGGCATCCGCCGCCACCCCCTTCACATCCGCGCCCCGTGGCCGGATCGTGGAAAAATCGTAGCCGATGCCGCCGCCCTGCTGCATGGTCAGCGCCGCCTCGCGCAGCGCGTCGAAAATTCCGCCCATGCTGTCGGGGATCGTGCCCATGACGAAACAGTTGAACAGCGTCACCGCGCGCCCGGTGCCCGCCCCGGCGGTGATCCGGCCGGCCGGAAGATACCTGAAATCCTCCAGCGCGGCGTA
>JBGTLJ010000413.1:0-4156 GCA_041744175.1 Oceaniglobus sp.
AGCACGCCTGCGCGTCCCCATGGGTCCGCGCATCGGGGCGGCGGCGGCGCGGCGTTTGGCCCCGACGCCGACGCCGACCGCTATCTTGAGGACATGCCGGTGCCGATCCTGCGGATTGCCCGCGACGGATCGGTGGAACAGGCCAACCGGCGCGCGCGCCAGCTTCTCGACGATGCGTCGATCATTGGCCAGCCGTTTTCCGAGGTGGTCGAGGGACTGGGCCGTCCGATCAGGGAATGGCTGAGCGATGCGTTCGACGGGCGCGGGCTGCACCGCCCCGAGGTGGTGCGGATGACCCCCGGCAACATCGACCTCTATCTGCAGATCACACTGGGCCAGATCGGCACCGGGGACGATTTGCGGCTGGTGGCGGTGCTGCACGACGCAACAGAGCTGAAGACGCTGGAGGCGCAGTTCGTCCAGAGCCAGAAGATGCAGGCCATCGGCCAGCTTGCGGGCGGTGTCGCCCACGATTTCAACAACCTGCTGACGGCGATCAGCGGCCATTGCGATCTCTTGCTGCTGCGCCGCGACGAGATGGATCCCGACTTTGCCGATCTCGAACAGATCAACCAGAACGCCAACCGCGCCGCGAGCCTGGTGGGACAGCTGCTGGCGTTTTCGCGAAAGCAGAACCTGCGGCCGGAATTCCTGGACCTGCGGCTGACCCTGGCGGATCTGACCCATCTGCTGAACCGGCTGGTGGGCGAGCGGGTGCATCTGCAGTTCACCCACGATCCGGCCCTGCGCCACATCCGGGCCGACAAGCGGCAGCTGGAACAGGTGATCATGAACCTGGTGGTCAACGCCCGGGACGCGATGCCCAGCGGCGGCAAGATCGCCATCGAGACCGAGGTCGAGACGCTGGACGAACCGCTGAGCCGCGACCGGGTGATCGTGCCCGTCGGCACCTATGTTTCGGTGCGGGTCCGCGACCAGGGGATCGGCATCACCGCAGACAAGCTCCCGAAGATCTTCGAGCCGTTCTTCACGACCAAGAAGACCGGCGAGGGGACCGGGCTGGGGCTGTCCACGGCCTATGGCATCGTCAAGCAGACCGGCGGATTCATCTTCGCCGACAGCGAGCCCGGCCGCGGGTCGGTGTTCACGCTGTATTTCCCGGCCCACGAGATCGAGGACCAGAAGCCCGCCAAAACGCCCGAAGCCGTCGTCGGCAAACCGGCGCGGGCCGGCGAAGGGGTCGTCCTGCTGGTCGAGGACGAACCGCCGGTGCGGGCCTTCGCGTCCCGGGCCCTCCGCCTGCGCGGCTATACGGTGATCGAGGCCGAGAACGGCGAGGAGGCGATCTCGATCCTCGAGGATCCCGACCTGGTGGTGAACATCTTCGTGTCGGACGTGATCATGCCGGGCATGGATGGCCCGACCTGGGTCAGGCAGGCGCTGATCCGGCGGCCCGCCACGAAAGTGGTGTTCGTGTCGGGCTATTCCGAAGAGAACCTGTCGGAAACCCAGTCGACGATTCCCAATTCCGTCTTCCTGCCCAAACCCTTCTCGCTCACGCAACTGACGACGACCGTTCAGGATCAGCTGGGCTGAGCGGGTCCCCTGCCACCTGTCGTTTGCGACGGCACGGCGGCCGTCCGCAGCTCATTCCGGAGTTCGCGGTCATCGCTTGAAGAGACGACCGATTCCGGTCCGATTTTCCGGGTCGGTAACCAGTCGTTAACCGTGGTGTCGCACAGTGATTGATGAAATGAATTGAATTGTCCGCTCTTTGGGATCATATGAGAACAAGAGGCGAACAAAGGCAGCCGTTGCCGCCCGGCGGCGGCTGTGGAATAAGAAAGCAGGACCTGGCAATGGCAAATCTTCTCGACATGACGGACAAGCGCATCACCGACCGGCAGAAGGCGCTCGACTCGGCGCTGGCCCAGATCGAACGGCAGTTCGGCAAGGGGTCGATCATGAAGCTCGGCGCCGACAATCCGGTCGCCGAGATCGAATCGATCTCAACCGGATCTTTGGGTCTGGACATCGCGCTCGGGATCGGCGGCCTGCCGCGCGGCCGGGTGATCGAGGTCTACGGCCCGGAAAGTTCGGGCAAGACGACGCTGACCCTGCATGTGGTGGCAGAGGAACAGAAGAACGGCGGCGTCTGCGCCTTTGTCGATGCCGAACACGCGCTGGATCCGATGTATGCCAAGAAGCTGGGCGTCAACCTCGACGAACTGCTGATCAGCCAGCCAGACACCGGCGAGCAGGCTCTTGAGATCGTCGATACGCTGGTGCGCTCGGGCGCCGTCAGTCTGGTGGTGATCGATTCCGTCGCCGCGCTGATCCCGAAATCTGAACTGGAAGGCGAGATGGGCGATGCCAGCGTCGGCGTCCACGCCCGCCTGATGAGCCAGGCGATGCGCAAGCTGACCGGATCGATCAGCCGCAGCAAGTGCATGGTGATCTTCATCAACCAGCTGCGCATGAAGATCGGAGTCATGTTCGGCAGCCCGGAAACCACCACCGGCGGCAACGCGCTGAAATTCTATTCCTCGGTCCGGCTGGACATCCGGCGGATCGGGTCGATCAAGGACCGCGACGAGGTGGTCGGCAACCAGACCAGGGTGAAGGTGGTCAAGAACAAGGTCGCGCCGCCGTTCAAGATTGTCGAGTTCGACATCATGTACGGCGAGGGCATTTCCAAGCGCGGGGAACTGCTGGATCTCGGCGTGCTGGCTGGCGTCGTGAACAAGTCGGGATCGTGGTTTTCCTACGGCGACGAGAGGATCGGCCAAGGCCGTGAAAACGCCAAGCAGTTCCTGAAGGAAAACCCGTCTATCGCGCACCAGATCGAGGACAAGATTCGCGCGTCCCACGGGCTCGACTTCGACGGTGGCGACAAGACCGACGATCCGTTGCTGGACGACTGATCGCACACGGCCAATCCGGTATCCGCGACGGGGGGCCGCGCAAGGCGTTGCCCCCTTTTTCATGCCTGTGGCCGCCCCGGCGGGCAGGCGGTGGACAGTTGCCCGGCGCCCCGCTAGATCGGGACCGTCGCCCCGCAACCTGAGGACAGACCGCCCGCCATGCCCAGCCTGAACGACATCCGATCGACGTTTCTCGACTATTTTGGCCGCAACGGTCACCGGATCGTCGAAAGCTCGCCCCTCGTGCCGCGCAACGATCCGACGCTGATGTTCACGGCAGCCGGGATGGTGCAATTCAAGAACCTGTTCACCGGGGTCGAGCACCGCGACTATGTGCGCGCCACCACGTCTCAGAAGTGCGTCCGCGCCGGGGGCAAGCACAACGATCTGGACAATGTCGGCTATACCGCGCGCCACCACACGTTCTTTGAGATGCTGGGCAATTTCAGCTTCGGCGATTATTTCAAGGCCGACGCGATCCCGTTCGCCTGGGATCTGCTGACCCGGGATTTCGGCATCGATGCCTCGCGGCTTCTGGTCACGGTCTATCACACCGACGACGAGGCGGTGGCGATCTGGAAGAAACACGCGGGCCTGCCGGACGAGCGGATCATCCGCATCGCCACGGACGACAATTTCTGGTCCGCCGGGCCCACCGGGCCCTGCGGACCCTGCACCGAGATCTTTTACGATCACGGCGACCATATCCCCGGCGGCCCGCCGGGCAGCCCGGACGAGGACGGAGACCGGTTCATCGAGATCTGGAACCTGGTGTTCATGCAGTACGAGCAGATGGAGGACGGCACCCGCCGCGACCTGCCGAACCAGAGCATCGACACCGGCATGGGGCTGGAGAGGATCGGCGCGCTGTTGCAGGGCAAGCACGATAATTACGACACCGACATCTTTCGCGCGCTGATCGAAGCAAGCGCCCAGGCCACTGGAACCGACCCCGACGGGCCGGGCAACGTGCATCACCGGGTGATTGCCGCCCATCGTCGATCCACCTCGGTCCGGATCGCCGACGGCGTACTGCCCAGCAACGAGGGGCGCGGCTATGTGCTGCGCCGGATCATGCGCCGCGCCATGCGCCACGCCCATCTGCTTGGCGCGCGCGATCCTCTGATGTACCGGCTGGTTCCGGCGCTGGTCACCCAGATGGGCCAGCCCTATCCGGAACTGGGCCGTGCCCAGGCAATGATCGAAGAGACGCTGCTGTCCGAGGAAACCCGGTTTCGCCAGACGCTGGAGCGGGGGCTGCGCCTGCTGGA
>JBGTLJ010000414.1:0-2693 GCA_041744175.1 Oceaniglobus sp.
CGATGGCGTGGGCGCGCGCGGCGTCGATGACGTTCATGCCGAGGTAGTCCGGGCATTCGGTGCGGATGCCGATCTGCACCGAACGGCGCGGATCCACCAGACCCGATTTCACCGCCTTGTACATGAAGGTGCCGTGGTCGATGCGCGCCATGTCGTCGTCGGCCCAGAGATCGGAATGGGCGTCGAACTGGATCACCGACAGCGGACCGTGCAGGGCGGCATGGGCGCGCAGGATCGGCAGGGTGATGAAGTGATCGCCCCCGAGGGTGACCGCCGCGGCCCCCGACGCCAGGATGGCCGCGATGTGGCGTTCGATCAGTCCCGGCACGGCGGCGGTGTCGGCATAGTCGAACGCCATGTCGCCGTGATCGGCGATGGTGAATTCCGACAGCGGATCGAACCCCCAGCCATAGGGCGGATCGAACGTCTGCAACGTGCTGGCCTCGCGGATCGCGCGCGGGCCGAACCGCGCGCCAGGCCGGTTGGTCACCGCCTGGTCGAACGGGATGCCGGTGACGGCAAGATCGACGCCGCCCAGATCCTTGGTATAGGCGCGGCGCAGGAACGACGTCGCGCCGCCGAACGCGTTCTCGAACGCCGGACCGCGCCTGTCGCTGCGGCTGAAGGCCAGATCGACCTGTGATTTCGCGTCTTCCAGCGCCATGTCGCCCCCCATGTCCGGCGCCGCCCGGTGGACATTTCCGGGCGGCGCACCAACACTAGGGTTCCAGAGAAACGAGGCGGCGTAAATGACCAATCCGGACGATCCGATCCACACCCACCCCCACGACATCACCCGGCTGCTGCGGATCATGGAGCGGCTGCGCGATCCGGCGACGGGATGCCCCTGGGACGTGGAGCAGGATTTCGACAGCATCGCGCCCTATGCCATCGAAGAGGCGCACGAGGTCGCGGATGCGGTGGCGCGCCGCAACTACGGCGATCTGAAGGATGAACTGGGCGATCTTCTGTTGCAGGTGGTGTTTCAGGGCCAGATCGCCGCAGAGGCCGGGCACTTCACCTTTCACGACATCGTCGATGCTATCGCCGACAAGCTGGTTGCCCGCCATCCCCACGTTTTCGGCGACGAATCCCGCGACAAGAGCGCCGCGCAGCAGGTCCTCGACTGGGAGGCGCTGAAGGTGGCAGAGCGCGGGGCGCGGGCACAGACCGGGGTGCTGGACGGGGTTGCGCTGGGCCTGCCCGCCCTGATGCGGGCGATCAAGCTGCAGACCCGCGCGGCGCGCGTCGGGTTCGACTGGCCCGACACCGCTCAGGTGCTGGACAAGCTCGTGGAAGAGGCGGGTGAACTTGCCGCGGCGAGAGATACATCGGATGCGGCGGCGCTGAGCGACGAGATGGGGGATCTGCTGTTCGTGATGGCCAATCTGGCGCGTCATCTGGGCGTCGATCCGGAGGCTGCGCTGCGCGGCACCAACGCCAAGTTCACCCGACGGTTTGCCCATGTGGAATCCGCGCTGGCCGCGACAGGGCGCAGGCCGCAGGACGCGACGCTGGAAGAGATGGATGCCCACTGGGACGCAGCGAAACGGGCCGAAAGATAGCGCCGGTCGCACGCAGGCATCGGGGCGGAAGCCCTGCACCGCGCCCGGTTCATTAGGCGCAACAATCGGATTGGGCCGGCCTAGGGGGGGGCGGACATACAGACAGGTCGGACAGGTGAGGAATGGCGCGGTTGACGGGGCTCGAACCCGCGACCCCCGGCGTGACAGGCCGGTACTCTAACCAACTGAGCTACAACCGCGCGTGGGGTGCGGGATAGAATAGGGGGCGCGAGGCGTCAAGCGGTTACTGCCGCCCCCTCGGAAATAACCCGGCCCGCCCGGGGGGGAATCTTTTGGCCCCACAGGCAGGACCCGCGCAACGTGTCCGCCTTCGGTTGACAGCGACACAGGCATGCGCGTCGCCGCCACGGTTCGCACCAAGCGCGGGGCTGTCGCCGCCGCCCAAAAGGCCGCCGTCGAATCCGGTCGCATCCGTCATCGACCGGACCGAGGATGCGGCAATGACAATCCGGCACGTTGCCAGGATACTCACCGAAAACGGCTGCGCCGCTCAGACCCATTGCCTTGCCGACACGCTGTCGACATCGGCCCGGCGGGGGCTGGATTCCCGGGCAGGCGTGGCAGCCTCCGTTCGTCCGCGCCTCGCGTCAAGGCTCTGGCGGTCGGGGGCGTCCCCCTGCCCGAGGATCAGGCGACCTCGAACCAGCCCATCATCCCGGACATCTGATGGCCGAGCATGTGGCAGTGCAGCATCCAGCGGCCCGGATTATCGGCGACAAAGGCGATCTCGGCGCTCTGCTCGGCACCGATCAGGACGGTGTCGCGGACATCGCCATGGGGATCCGCCGCGCCGTCTCGCGACACCACCGCAAAGTGATGGCCGTGCAGGTGGATCGCGTGGGCAAATGCCGACCGGTTGCTCATCGTCATCCTGACGGTGCGCCCCCGCGCGGCACGGAACATCGGCGCGTCCATCCCGTGTGCCACCCCGTTGAAGGCCCAGACCATACCCCTGGCCGCAAGCTCGCGGAACCCCAGACGTTTCCCCTCATGGACCGCGCCTGCCATCCCGCGCATCGCGCCGCCCTCGATCAGCAGCGTCTCTTGCTGGGCATCGCCCAAATCGGGCGCGGGCAGGCTGCCCCAGGCAGGCAGCGGGCGCACATC
>JBGTLJ010000415.1:0-3279 GCA_041744175.1 Oceaniglobus sp.
CTGGCCATCGCCGCCCGCTCGGGCAATCCGGACACCGCCTTGCGAAACATCGTCGGCGCCGTCCAGCGCCTGCGCCCGGAACCGCAGGACGGGCTTGAGGAAAATATACGCGGTTCATAAGCTGGTCTTCGCCCCGGAATACCCGCCGATGCCTTTCGGGTGACCAAATGCCACGCGCCCGGCAAACGTCGCTTGTCCCGGTTCTTTCCCGTCCGCCGACTGTATCCCGCTGCTGTTCCGGCCCCAGGCCCGCCCCACAACCTGCCGCTGATCGCCGGTGCACAATGGCGACGGACTTTCTGGCATTTCGCAGCGTTTGGAATCGACACCCGCCACTGCGATTTGCGGCTTGGCAACACCCGGCCGATATGGTCCCTGCACACCTCATCGAAGTGCAACGCAACAGGGCAGGGGCTGGCAGGTGGCGCATATCATCGTTGTGGGCAACGAAAAGGGCGGCTCGGGAAAATCCACGACCTCGATGCACGTCGCCACGGCGCTTGTTCGGATGGGGCACCGGGTCGGCGCGCTGGATCTTGACCTGCGCCAGAAGACCTTTGGGCGCTATGTGGAAAACCGCCGCGCATTCCTTGCGAAAAAAGGGCTGGACCTGCCGGTGCCCGACTACCGCGAACTGCCGGATATCGCGCCCGAAACGCTGGAAAACGGCGAGAATGTCTTTGACCGGCGGCTGAATGAGGCTGTTGCCGCACTAGAGGCGGACAGCGATTTCATCCTCATCGATTGCCCGGGAAGCCACACACGGCTGAGCCAGGTCGCCCATTCGCTGGCCGATACGCTGATTTCGCCGCTGAACGACAGCTTCGTGGATTTCGACCTGCTGGCCCGGGTGGACAGCGAAACCAACCGTGTTCTCGGACCTTCGGTCTATTCGGAAATGGTTTGGAACGCGCGCCAGTTGCGGGCCCGGGCGGGCCAGAAACCCATCGACTGGATCGTCGTGCGCAACCGGCTGGGCAGCCAGGCGATGCACAACAAGAAGAAGATGGGAGAAGCGGTTGAGAACCTTGCAAAACGCATCGGGTTTCGCGTCGCTCCGGGATTTTCGGAACGGGTGATCTTTCGCGAATTGTTCCCCCGTGGCCTGACCCTGCTGGACCTCAAGGACATCGGCGTCGGCCAGCTGAACCTGTCCAACATCGCGGCGCGCCAGGAGGTGCGTGACCTCGTGAAGGAACTGCGCCTGCCCGGGGTCGGCGTGAATTTCTAGGCGGCAGCCGGGGGTGGTTTCCGTTTGACACCGCGGCCCGGCTTGGCTAATCCGCGCCCATGTGGACGGCGTGATAGCTCAGCTGGTTAGAGCACAGCACTCATAATGCTGGGGTCGGCGGTTCAAGTCCGCCTCACGCTACCACATGGCAGCCTCGATCCGTCAGAGACCGGTTGTATTCCAGACCATCTTGGAGACATCCGGCCATTCAAAGCTGTCCTCATCGTCGGAATCCTCGATCGTCGGAATGACCGGCACCTTGTAGGTCACCTCGCGCCGGTAGACGCTTGCCTTGACCAGCGAACCGCCGGAATCGAGCATGGCCATCTTGCCCCTGCCGGGGGTAGTGGTTCGATCCAGCATGCCGGTATAGCCGAAAACCCGGGCATCGGGGTTCTTCGGTTGGACGAGCCGCGCGAACATATGCGCGAAAGACGCCAGATCGCGCGCCGCCTTGCAGCAATAAAGCCGGATATCGCGGCAATTCCACTGAAACCCGTTGCGTTCCATCACGACCACCAGCTGATCGGGCGTCAGCATCGGCTTGCCGCCGAAATCCGTGAACCCGGCTAGCGGCGGCGATTTGCCATCCGCAGCGATCATGCCGCCCATCGCATCGCCATGGCCGATGACATAGAGCCTGTCGCCTGCAGCGATCCCGCCCAGAGGGGGATTGCGCGCGGTGCAGTCGAAATAGATCTTCACCTTGGCGGCGCTCAGCTTTCCGATGTTTTCCTTCTGATACGCATTTCCTTCCCGCGCCATGAGGATCGCGTCGCCTTCAAGATCCGGGAAAGGGGTATACCAATAGACTTTGCGCACAAGTGCCTCCCTGGCTGGAATCGGCCGGGCGGAAATGCTCCGGTTGCCGTAACGTTAGTACGGCTTGGATTTGCCCGCTACGGTAGAAAACCCTACTCCGCGCCGCGCAGCACCCGTGCCGGGCGCGCGGCAAGGGGACGCCAGGCAAAGGCGAGCCCTGCCAGCAGCGTCACCAGCACACCGCCCACCACGATCAGGATCGCCGAGACGGGTTCGAAGACGAAGTCCGTTTCCATCACGAAGGTGCTGACCCCCCAGCCGGCAATGCCCCCCGCGACAATGGCCACCAGACCCGCCGCCGCCCCGAGCATTGCCGAGCGCAACGCGAAGCTGGACAGGATCGTGGCGCGCGAGGCCCCCAGGGTCTTGAGCACCGCTGCCTCGTATGTCCGCGCGCGTTCGCCGGCGGCGGCGGCACCGATCAGCACGACCCCGCCGGTGATCAGCGTCGCCAGGGCGCCATAGGTGATCGCGGCCGCGATCCCGCCAAGGATCACCGTGACCCGGTCAATGGCATCGCGCACCCGGATCGCGGTGACGTTGGGATAGGCGCTGGCCAGATCGCGCAGGATCGCAGCCTCGCTTGCCTCGTTCGCATAGATCGTTGCGATATGGGTGTGGGGCGCACCCTGAAGCGCGGCGGGGTCCATCGTCAGCACGAATCCGATGCCGGCAGTGGAAAAGTCCACCTCTCGAAAGCTGGTGATTTCGGCTGTGATGTCGCGCCCCAGCACATTCACGGTGATCGTGTCGCCCAGCTTCAGGCCGATCTCGTTGGCCTCTTCGGTGGCGAAGCTGACCTGTGGTGGCCCGTCGTAATCGGCGGGCCACCATTTTCCGGCCGTCACGGTGGTATCGGGGGCGGGGCTTGCGGCATAGGTGATCCCCCTATCGCCGCGCACCACCCAGTGATCGCCCGCCACTTCGGTCGCATCGCGCCCGTTGATCTTGCTGACTACGCCGCGCAGCATCGGTGCGGTTTCGACCTTGCTGACGCCGGGATCGTCGTTCAGCCGCGCCAAAAAGGCTTCAAGTTGATCGGTCTGGATATCCACCATGAAATAGCTGGGCGCGATGTCCGGAAGATCGCGCGCGATGGCACCGCGCAGGTTGGCGTCGATCTGGCCGACTGCCGCCAGTACCGTCAGGCCAAGGCCGAGCGACAGGACGACCGAAGCCGCCTCTCCTCCCGGGCCACCGACCGATCCGAGCGCGAGGCGCAGCGC
>JBGTLJ010000416.1:0-4152 GCA_041744175.1 Oceaniglobus sp.
GCCGACGCGCCGGCCGATCCCTGCCGCACTGCGACCACCGCCGCCCCCGCCCCCGCAATGGCGATTGCAACGGTGACGGCGGCAAGGGCGCGGTTCACCGGCCCAGCCGGAAATATACCCGGCCGTCCCGGGCCGATCCGCCAAAGGCGATCACGTCGAACCGGGTCGCGGGTGCGTTGCCCATACCCGGCGATCGGGCGGGAATTCCGGGCACCCCAAGGCGCGCCTTGTCCGGGCGCATTTCAGGCAGCGGGGCCATCATGCCGAAAGGCCCGTCTCCCTCGACCACATGACCGTCGATCATGGCCGTGTGACAGACCCGGAGGCCGTCGGTCAGGCCCGCGCCGGTCTTGACCGGGGCCAAATCGGCGATATCGGTGGTTCTCACCGCACGGCCTTGCCCGCGGGCCATGGCGACCGGGGCCGAACGGCAGCCGCGGGTCGGGCTTTTCGTCACATGCATGGGGCCGGGGATGGCACCGGGCATCGCATATCCGCCCATCGTGGAATAGCTGTCGCCATGGGCGATGCCGGGGGCCGACAGGGCCGCAAGGTCAGTGGCCATCGCCGCGACGGGAAGGCACGCGATCAGCGGTCTGCTCGGAATCATTGCCGTTGTCCTTTCGGAATGTCGGATGCGCACCGGGGACGCCCGCCGCGATGTGGCTGTGAATGGAACGAGGTTCCCCAGAGCCGCCGAAAGCGTCACGCCCGACGCGGCGGCTCGTGAGGGTCGGCGGGCTTGATGCCCGAGGGAAACGTCGCGGCGCAGGACCCGCCACATCCGGTTCGACACGGCGCGCGCCGAATGACCGTTTTGCGCCGTCCGTGCCGCATCGGTCAACGGGCCACCCAAGGTCAGGGTGATGTCGGCGGGGATCAGGTCTCTCAAGGCAACCTCTGTCATGTTTTATCTGCGCCGAGACTATGCCATTGGCGGCGGATCGTACATCATCGCTGTCATATCCCGCTGGCACCCGGCCTTTGACACCGCGCCCGAGCGCGGGCTTGCGTCGGGCGCTCTGCCGTGCGCGCGGGGTGCGACGATACGATCCTTCATTTAGCGCACCACAGCGGCATTTCACCGGAACGCCCGCTGGCGGACGGCACGCTAGCGTCTTGGGTCTTGGTGCCCGCCGAGTCGTCGCTGATCGTCGCGATCCTTCTTTGCTACGACGTTGCGCCTGGCGACGCGACCTTGGCCCACCTGCCCCCGCGCGGGTGCCTGGGTGCCTTCGCTGGGCCCCGGTAACCTTTCGGACCTGTTGTCGGGCGCCGCGAAAGACCTGCGGAACCAGAGTGTCCGGGTCGGGATCCTCCGCCTGCGCCGGGCCGCCGACAGGTGCGACGCGTGAGTGGACATCTGCGCCCCCGCCACGGGCGGCTGGGTCAGGTCGGCGGACTTTGTCGGCACCCCTCCGCCCACCCCCTACTGCATTCGTGACCTGCGACGGCGGCCGCGCCGCCCCAGTCAAGCGTGCCGGGCCGGGCAAATGGCGCTGCAGACTCCCGTCAGCAGATGCGCAATGCCAGTTCAGCCGGCGCCGCGAGCGACTGACACCGGTCCGCGGCTATCGTGAGATGGGTTCGCAACGACACAGAAATTGCCGATCCGGTGGCGACTGCAGGGCAGCCTAGGTCGCATCCGCAGCTCAGAATACCGGGCGGGCAAACGGGCGCAGCCATGGGGCGCGCCCCCATGACGGCGCCAATCCCGATCCGTCAGACCAGATCGGATATCCGGATCGGCAGCTTGCGCAGCCGCTTGCCGGTCGCGTGGTGAACGGCGTTGGCGATCGCCGCCGCCGTGCCGACGATTCCCAGCTCGCCGATCCCCTTGACGCCCAGCGGGTTCACGTAATCGTCGCTCTCGTCCAGCATCTCGACCCGCAGTTCGCGGATGTCGGCGTTCACCGGCACCAGATATTCGGCAATGTTGGCGTTCAGGTACCGCGCGCGCGGCCGGTCGGTTTCCGTCACCTCGTGCAGCGCCGATCCGATTCCCCAGACCATCCCGCCCATCAGCTGGGAATGGGCGGTCTTGCGGTTCAGGATCGTGCCGGCGGCAAAGGCGCCGTGCAGCCGGGGCACCCGTATCTCGTGGGTCCAGCGGTTCACATGCACCTCGGCCATTTCCGCGCCGAACGCGAACATTGCCTTTTCGGGCGTCACCGGCCCCGCCGTGCCGTAACCGCCCGCGAATGTCGTGCGAATCATCTTGTCGGTCATCGCCGGGTGGCGGAATTCTCCCACCACCTCGATCTCGCCCGCGGGCGTCATCGCCAGCGCCTCGACCAGCGGCTGGCTCTGCCCGTCCGGCCCGTTCAGCACACCGTCCTGCAGCGTGATTGCAGACGGATCGACCCCGGCGAGGGGGCCTTCGTTCATGGCGGACACCTGCTCTGCCACCGCCCGCCCGATCCTCATGCAGGCATCGTGCACCGCCGACCCGGCCGATGCCGCAGTGGTCGATCCGCCCGAAAGCGGCGCGACCGGCAGATCCGCCTCGCCCATCACCACGTCGCAGGCCGCCAACGGCAGGCCAAGCCGGGCGGCGGCGATCTGGGCAAAGATCGTATAGCTGCCGGTGCCCACGTCATGGGCGGCAAGCTCCACATAGGCGCTGCCGCTGCCCTGCATCCGCACCCGCGCGTTCGACGCGAGGATGTTCGTCGGATAGGTCGCCGTTGCGCAGCCGTATCCCACCAGCCAGTCGCCATCGGTCATGCTGGCGACGTCTGGCTTGCGGTCGCGCCAGCCAAAGCTTTCCGACACCGCATCATAGCATCGCATCAGCGAGCGCGACGAAAACGGCACGTCGTCCACCGGGTGGCGGTCGGTGTCGTTGACGCGGCGCATCTCGACCGGGTCGATCCCGAGCTTTACGGCCAGTTCGTCCATCGCCTGCTCCAGCCCGAAGAACGTCTGCATCTCGTTGGGGGCGCGCATGAACCCGCCGGCGTTGGTGTCAGAGCGCGCCAGCCGCTGTTCGGTGTGGATGTTGGGGCAGGCATACATCGCGCGGGTGATGTGGGTGCCCGGATTGACCACATCGTCGAACTGCGGTGTCTGGGCGATCTCCACATGCTCGAACGCGGTGAGCCTGCCGGTCGCATCGGCGCCAAGGCGGAACCGCTGCACCGATTCCGGGCGGAACGTCGCCACCGTGAACATCTGCGGCCGAGTCACGATCAGCCGGACGGGGGCGCCCACCGATTTCGCAGCGGCAATGGTCAGCATGGTATAGGGCGTCAGCCCGGCCTTGGAGCCGAACGCGCCGCCGACGAACGGACAGATCACCCGGACAGATGTTTCCGGCAGGCCATAGGCCATGGCGATGCCGCCGCGCAGGGTGCGCACCGACTGCGACGGCATCCACACGGTCAGATTGTCGCCGCGCCATTCTGCGGTGGCCGAAAACATCTCCATCGGATTGTGGTGCTGGAACGGTGTAGTGTATTCCGCCTCGACTGTCTCGGCTGCCTCCGCCATGCCGCGCTCAAGATTGCCCTTGGTGGTGGTCATCGGCCCCTCGGGTCCCTCCACCACAAAGCTTTCGCCCGGATCCATGTGGATCGCCGCATCTGCCCTTTCGTAACTCGCCTCGACCAGCTGCGCGCCCCGGCGGGCGGCGGCGGCGGTCTCTGCCACCACATAGGCGATGGGCTGGCCGGAATACCTGATCTCGGGGCCCTCCATCGGCCAGAAGCTGGCGCTGCCCGGCCCCCCGGCGTAAAATCCCTTGACGGACTTGTAGTCGGCAATCGTCTCGTGGGTATAGACGGCGATAACCCCCGGTTCCGCCTCGGCGCGGGCGGTGTCGATGCCGCTCAGCGTGCCGACGGCGATGGACGACGTGGCAAGCGCCCCGTGCAGCATTCCGGCGGGGATCACGTCTGCGGCATAGCTTGCCGTGCCGGTGACCTTGCGGGGAGCATCGGTCCGGGTGACCGCGGTGTTGATCGTCTGGGCCATCATTTGCCTCCGGTTGCGCGGGATTTCGCAGTCATCAGGGCACCGGCGACGACGTCGGCGCCAAGCCTGATCTTGTAGGCGGACCCTTCAAGTGGCCGCGCATCAGCGAACGCGATGCGCCCTGCCTCACGCGCGGTTTCCTCGGTCAGCGGCCCGCCCTTCAGGCTGTCCTCGGCT
>JBGTLJ010000417.1:0-1855 GCA_041744175.1 Oceaniglobus sp.
GCGCCCAGCGTCACCGCAAGCGGCGTCGCCTGCATCACCGCCGATGCCGCCGAAAGCGTGGTCAGACTCAGGGCGGCCACAAAACCGAAGGTGCCCACCGCCTCGGCCCCCATCCGCAGCAGGATCGCCGGGTGCCACAGGTCCGGCCCGATCAGCCGCATCCCCCGCCAGCGCGCCAGCCCCCCGAAAATCGCCGTGCCGCCAAGGCCAAGCGTCGCGATGATCTGGCCCGTGGGCACGGCGGCGGTGGCGACCTTGATGAAACTGTCGGCCACGGCAAACCCGGCCATGGCGAGGATCATCAGAAAGATCGCGGGCAGCGGCGAGGGCGAGGGAGTGAAAACGGGCAGGGGTGTCATGGCCTTGTGATAGGCGCGCAGCACCGGGGGAACCAGACGCTAAATCGACGGCGGGCGATGGCTGCGGCGACAGTCCAGCGATTGCCTGTGTCGCAGCGCCTTCAGTCCGCAGACCGGGCGGTGCATCCCCCGCTCATCGGGCACGGCATGGCCGACCGGGCGCCAGGACGCGCACGCCCGCCAAAGCACTGCGAAACCGCTTGCGGCCCGGCGGAACGCGGCCCTACGTCTGGGCGACCAGCCGCCCCTCCATCATCCGGCGGGCGCGTCCGGCGATGTGGACTGCACGGCAGAGCCCGCCGTCGATCTCTGCCTCGGCATGGATCTGGCTCGGGCGTCCCATATCCACCCCCTGTTCGATCAGCAGGGTCAGCGATTTCCCCTCGATCTGCGACAGGAACGCGGCAAGCGCGGCGCAGGCGCTGCCGGTGGCCGGATCCTCGGGGATGTTGTCTAGCGGGGCGAACATCCGCGCCGCAACCTTGGCCCCGTCGCGCACATAGGCGAAGATCGCGAAATCCAGATCCGACGGATGGTCGGCAGCGCCCTTGCGGAACGCATCGGTGACGGGCAGGGCGGCCGAAAGCGATGCGCCGTCGCTCAGTTCCACCAGAACGAACGGCAATCCAACCCCGGCCTGCACCGGCAGATGACGGTCGGTGCGGATCGCTCCAGGCGGCAGCCCCAGACATGCGGCAATGTCGGGCGGCGCGGGATATGCGGCGATCAGCAAAGGCACATGGGTGGTGAACCGGGCCAGCCCGCCCCGGATCGTGCATCCGATCGGCCCGACCCCCAGCTCGAACACCAGATCCTCGCCGCGCCCCAGATCGTGCAGCGCCAGCGCGGCGCCGATCACGGGATGACCCGCGAACGGCACTTCCATGGTCGGGGTAAAGATCCGCAGCCGGGCGGTGTTCGCCGGGTCGTCGGCGGGATAGACGAACACCGTCTCGGAAAAGTTAAACTCGCGCGCGATCTTCTGCAATTCCGGCTCTGGCAGACCCGTCGCATCCGGGATCAGCGCCAGCGGGTTGCCGCCATAGGCCGTGTCGGTGAACACGTCATAGACAAGATACTGCGTCCCGCTCATCGCCGGTCCGGCCCCGGATGCCGGACCATCCGGGGCGGTGCGCACAGATGCCTCGCCCCGGCGCCGGTCAAAGGGTGTAAAGCGGCGTCTTGCCGTGGGCGGCATGCACCTCGTTCACCGTCGCCTTGTCGAGATTCAGCCGCTCGGCCAGCGCGTGCAGATACTGCGCCTCGTCACGGCTGTCGGGGGTGATGGCGACGACGCTCGCGGTATAGATCTCAAGCTCCAGCCCTTTCGGCACGTCGCGGGCCAGCGCTTCGGCATCGACGGGGGCGGCCAGCGCCTGTTCGACGAACGCCTGATCCTCGGCGTCGCTGTCGCCCAGAACCTGCCACAGTGCCTGCCTTTCGTCCTCGTCGATCTCGCCGTCGGCCTTTGCCGCCATGACCATGGCGCGGATCAC
>JBGTLJ010000418.1:0-2257 GCA_041744175.1 Oceaniglobus sp.
CGACCCCGAGACGGACGGCCTTGGTGTGGAAGCTGGCGGAGCGGATCGGCGTGGACATGGGCCTCACCGGCTCAGGAATGGGCGAAAATATCCGTCTCGGGATAACCGATCAGGTCGAGCTTCGCGCGTGTCGGCAGGAAATCACAGCAAGCCTGCGCGATTTCGAGCCGGCCTTCGCGCGCAAGGCGGGCATCGAACACCTCCTTGAGGCGGTGCAGGTAGAGGACGTCCGAGGCGGCATAGGCCATCTGCGCCTCCGTGAGCGCCTCGGCCCCCCAGTCGGAGGTCTGCTGGAGCTTCGAGATGTCGATGCCCAGCAGTTCCTGCAACAGCGCCTTCAGCCCGTGCCGGTCGGTGTAGGTGCGCACGAGGCGGCTCGCGATCTTGGAACACCAGACCGGCTCAGCCAGCGCGCCGAAAGCGTGATACATTGCCGCGATGTCGAAGCGGCCGAAATGAAAGAGTTTGAGCACACCCGCGTCGCGCAGCAACCGTTCGAGATTGGGGGCCGAGGTCTGACCCATCCCGACCTGGACCAGATGCGCCGTTCCGTCGCCCGACGACAGTTGCACGAGGCAAAGGCGGTCGCGATGCGGGTTCAGTCCCATCGTCTCGCAATCGATGGCGACGGAAGCACCGAAGTCCAGCCCGTCGGGCAGGTCGCGCCGGTGGAGGGTGACGGCAGGTTCGGCTGAAGGTTGGGCGGGCATGGGATACTCCGGAAACGCGAACGCCCGGCCGCCATGGCCGGGCGTTTCGTGGTAGACCGTGGTGCCCAGAAGAAGCGAACAGGGTTCTTCACCCGAATTTCCGGTCACGCACGAAACAACCAATGTTTCTTAGCGAACTCGACGGTTCAGGCGCAAGTGCGGATCGAACCGGGTGATCGGAATGTGTGGCCGTCTGTGAGGCACTTTTGAGCATGGCCAGTGGGCTCTGTTGCACAAATCCAGCAGGGATTCATCTCGTGAATCCAATGTGGTAGCTGGCCCGCATGAGCAAACCGACATCGCCTGTTTTCGAGACGACGAACTGGACTGCCTGCAACGAGGCGCTGAAGCGCCGCGGGTCGCTGACGATCTGGTTCGATCCGAAGATGAACTGGGGGACCAAACCTTCCGGCAAGAGGGGCAGATCTCGGACATTTAGTGATGCCGCGATCCAGACGTGCCTGACCATGAAGGGTGAAGGGCGTCCCGGAAACGATCAAGTGGATCGTTTCAGCCCTGAACGGGCGGAGCCCCGGGCATGTTCGGGATGGCGCTTCGCCAGACGACGGGCTTCGTGGAAAGCCTGCTTCGGCTGACGGATCTTGACTGGGACGTGCCAGATTTCAGCACCATCTGTCGACGTCAAAGGACGCTTGCGGTCAACATTCCGTATCGTGGCTCAAAGGGTCCGCTGCACCTGCTTGTCCCCTCTGGGGCATTGCTGCGCAATACCCTGCCGGGCAACGGATAGGACCGGCATCAAGGTCGAAGGGGAAGGCGAATGGAACGCCCGCAAGCATGGTGGCCCCAAACGGCGCGTTTGGCGCAAGATCCACATCGGCATTGATGAGCAAACGCTGGAAATCAGAGCGGTCGAAATCACCGGCAGCAACACTGGGGATGCACCGATGTTGCCTCATCTACTCAACCAAATCCCGCGCGATCAGCAAATCGGTAGCGTGACTGCGGATGGCGCATACGACACGCGCAGATGCCACAACGCCATCGCTGACCGCGGTGCGGCCGCAGTCATCCCGCCGCGCAGAAATGCCCGGCCATGGAAGCCAACCACCGCCGGTGCCATCGCCAGAAACGATGCGTTGCGAGCGTCAAAATATCTGGGTCGGGCGCTCTGGCGGAACTGGAGCGGCTACCACCGCAGAAGCCGCGTCGAGACAAAGATGCACTGCATGAAGCTGCCGGGCCAGCGCCTGATGGCGCGCGACTTTGACCGCCAGACAGCGGAGGTTCAGGTGCGCATCGCTGTCCTGAACGGCTACACCGCCCTTCGCATCCCCGTCACAAAATCTTTGGGATAAATCCGTCTGGGGAAAGGGGAGCATTATCCATCGGCTGATTTGTGCAACAGAGCCTGCTGTCGTTGAAGAAAGTTACGGTGCTTGCCGTCAGCGCGTCTTTGCACCCATTGTCCGCCATATGGAAAGGCCGGGTGCTATCGTTTTCTTGTCTCTTCGCATCATCGTCTCGACGTATCTCACCTTCAGCCGAGGGCATTCTCGATAGCTTCCTCGTCGCAAACGATTTCC
>JBGTLJ010000419.1:0-3686 GCA_041744175.1 Oceaniglobus sp.
CGGGTCCCGGACTGCTGGTGCGGCGCGATGGAGTTTCGCGGCGACGGACCGGGCGCGGCGCGGCGTTCTGGCGAGGTGCCTGCCGTTTGGGGTCAGCCCATGGTGTAGAAGAATTCCTCTCGCACGATCTTGCCCTCGGCGACGTGATAGACGGCGACCTCTTCCATCTGGCTGCGCTTGCCGCTGGCCTTTTCAGTGATGTCCATGGCGAAGATCACGGCGAAGCGATCGTCGCCGTGGGGGAACGGGCCCTTGACGTCTCCGCCGTGCACCTCGAAATTGTCGGCCCACCAGGCGTGCTTGCCGCGAATGCCGTCCAGCCCCCTGGTCACCCTGTCCTGGCCCGGCGGCGCGCCCGCTTCTACCGATACCGCATCGTCGGCGTAGAGCTTGCCAAGGTTTTCTTCCTCTTTGCCGGTCCTGCAGCCGTCGACCAGGGCGTTTGCCACGTCTGTCAGTGTCATCCAGATTCTCCTCGATGTTCAGTCAATGTTCTTATCCTGCCAATGAATCGGGCGTCACACAACGCAAACCTTGGCGGTCAGATTGCGAAGCGTCCATGGCGCGGCTATATCCCGCCCATGATGGACCATGCCAGCAACGCCCCCGCCCTGCCCCCGGAAATCGCCCGGCGCCGGACATTCGCGATCATTTCGCATCCCGATGCGGGCAAGACGACGCTGACGGAAAAATTCCTGCTCTACGGCGGCGCGATTCAGATGGCTGGACAGGTGCGCGCCAAGGGCGAGGCGCGGCGCACCCGGTCCGATTTCATGCAGATGGAAAAGGATCGCGGGATTTCGGTGTCCGCCTCGGCGATGTCGTTCGATTTCAAGGCGTTCCGGTTCAACCTGGTGGACACGCCCGGGCACAGCGATTTTTCCGAGGACACCTATCGCACCCTCACGGCGGTGGATGCGGCGGTGATGGTGATCGACGGCGCCAAGGGGGTCGAAAGCCAGACCCGCAAGCTGTTCGAGGTGTGCCGCCTGCGCGATCTGCCGATCCTGACGTTCTGCAACAAGATGGATCGCGAAAGCCGCGATACGTTCGAGATCATCGACGAGATTCAGGAAAACCTGGCCATAGACGTGACGCCGGCAAGCTGGCCGATCGGGCTGGGGCGCGATTTCATCGGCTGCTACGACATGCTGCATGACCGGCTGGAACTGATGGACCGGGCGGATCGCAACCGGGTCGCGGAATCGATCAAGATCGACGGTCTGGACGATCCGAAACTGGCCGACCACATTCCCGCCGGACTGCTGGACAAGCTGCGCGAGGATGTGGAGATGGCGCGCGCGCTGCTGCCGCCGTTCGACCGGCGCGCACTGCTTGATGGGACGCTGACGCCGATCTGGTTCGGCAGCGCGATCAACAGTTTCGGGATCAGGGAGCTGATGGACGGGATCGGCGAATTCGGTCCCGAACCGCAACCCCAGCGCGCCGAGCCGCGCCAGATCTTTCCCGACGAGACGAAGGTGACCGGGTTCGTGTTCAAGGTGCAGGCCAACATGGATCCGAAACACCGCGACCGGGTGGCGTTCGTGCGCCTGGCATCGGGGCATTTCCTGCGCGGCATGAAGCTGACCCATGTGCGGCTGAAGAAACCCATGGCGATCACCAATCCGGTGCTGTTTCTGGCCGCCGACCGGGAACTGGCCGAAGAGGCATGGGCCGGTGACATCATCGGCATCCCGAACCACGGGCAATTGCGCATCGGCGACACGTTGACCGAAGGCGAGAGCCTGCGCGCGGTCGGCATCCCCTCGTTCGCGCCCGAACTGCTGCAGAATTGCCGGGCGGGCGATCCGATGAAGGCGAAACATCTGGACAAGGCGCTGAGCCAGTTCGCCGAGGAAGGTGCCGCCAAGGTGTTCAAGCCGATGCTGGGGGCCGGATTCATCGTCGGCGTGGTGGGACAGTTGCAGTTCGAGGTTCTGGCGTCCCGGATCGAGATGGAATACGGGCTGCCGGTGCGCTTCGAGCCATCGCAATTCGCCAGCGCGCGCTGGGTTTCGGGGCCGAGGGACGCGGTGGAGAAACTGGTGGGCGTGAACAAGGGGCACATCGCCCACGACAGCGACGGCGACACCGTGTTCCTGACCCGCCTGCAGTGGGACATCGACCGGATCGAACGCGACCACCCCGACGTCACGCTAACTGCGACGAAGGCGATGATGGTCTGACGCGCGCAGCCGTTGTGGCGAATCCTGCGGAGCACCCGTTGGGGCAGGAAAAGGCGGGCGATGACGAGGCCGCGGGTTGCCAAGGACCGCCGATAATCACGCCAGCCGTCCGAGCGGCGATGGATTAGCCCGCGATACCCGTGCGATACCGGCATTCCTTGACCTTTTTGCGCATTTGGAGTAGCCACGCGGCACTGCGCAGCCCGATGGTTCGGGTCGGCCATCCGGGTCCGCGCATTCCTGATGCACGGGCCACGAAATCGGTCCGTTAACCAACGGAACCGAATGACAAAATTCTCTGACCTCAATCTCGATCCGAAAATCATGAAGGCCATCGCCGAGGCCGGGTACGAATCCCCGACGCCGATCCAGGCGGGGGCTATACCGGCCGCGCTGCTGGGACGCGACGTTCTGGGCATCGCGCAGACCGGCACCGGCAAGACCGCCGGTTTCGTCCTGCCGATGATCCACATGTTGGGGCGTGGACGGGCGCGGGCGCGGATGCCCCGCAGCCTTGTTCTGGCACCGACGCGGGAACTGGCCGCGCAGGTGGCGGAAAACTTCGACACCTATTCGAAATACACCAAGCTGACCAAGGCGCTGCTGATCGGCGGCGTGTCGTTCAAGGAACAGGATCTGCTGATCGACCGCGGCGTCGATGTCCTGATCGCGACGCCCGGGCGGCTTCTGGATCATTTCGAACGCGGCAAGCTGTTGCTTACCGGCGTGCAGATCATGGTGGTGGACGAGGCCGACCGGATGCTGGACATGGGGTTCATTCCCGATATCGAGCGGATCTTTTCGCTGACCCCGTTCACCCGGCAGACGCTGTTCTTTTCGGCCACCATGGCACCCGAGATCGAGCGGATCACCAACACCTTCCTGTCCAACCCCGAAAAGATCGAGGTGGCGCGCCAGGCCACCGCGTCGGAGACCATCGAACAGGGCGTGGTCATGTTCCGCGCGTCGCGCAAGGACCTTCAGGCAGGCGAAAAGCGCGAAATGCTGCGCGCGATGATCGACGGCGAAGGGGACAAGTGCACCAACGCCATCATCTTCTGCAACCGCAAGACCGATGTGGATATCGTCGCCAAGTCCTTGATCAAGAATGGCTATGACGCGGCCCCGATCCATGGCGATCTGGAACAGTCGCAGCGCACGCGCACGCTGGATGCGTTTCGTGCGGGCGATCTGAAATTCCTCGTGGCGTCGGATGTCGCCGCGCGCGGTCTGGACGTGCCCGCCGTCAGCCACGTGTTCAACTTCGACGTGCCCAGCCATGCCGAGGATTACGTTCACCGGATCGGACGCACGGGCCGGGCCGGGCGCGACGGCAAGGCGATGATGATCTGCGTGCCGTCGGACGAACGCAACCTCGAGGATATCGAGAGGCTGATCGCGCGCGCGGTTCCTCGCCTTGTCAATCCCTTGGGCGACGCCGTGCCAGTGGCCGAAACGGCCGAAGAACCGGAACGGCGGACGCGCAGCCGGTCGAGA
>JBGTLJ010000420.1:0-1629 GCA_041744175.1 Oceaniglobus sp.
ACCCAAGAAGCGGACGCGCAGCCGGGCAAAGCCGAAGGACACGGTGACGCCGGAACCGTCGGCGGATCCTGAGACCGAAAACGCGGACGCCGCGGATGCGTCGGCGGCGTCCGAAGTTGCGCAGGATGTCGGACCGGTGCCGGTGGACATGATGTCCGAATCGCCGGCAGCGGCACCCGATCCCGCGCCCGAGCCGGATCTTGCGCCCGAAGAACCGGCGCTTGCGGAAGAAGCCGCCGACAACGTCGAGAGCAAGCCGAAACGCCGAGGCTGGTGGTCGCTGGGCCGCTAGGGCGGCGAACCTCGTCGGCACTGTGACGCGATCCCCGGGCTTGCCCGGGGGTCGTTTTTGCGGGCCGGGTCTCTTACGAGTTTGGCCGTTTCAAGGTCAGTCCGGTTACGATCAGGCGCGCCTGATGAAAAAGATCAGAACGGCTCCTTCCGTCTTCATTTCCAGAAGGGCATGACCCGCCTCACGGCAGAAATGTGGCACATCCACCACCGCGGCAGGATCGTCCGCCCGCATCCGCAGCACCTGACCTGTACGCATCGCGCCCAGCCGCTTGCGCGCCTTGAGCACCGGCAGCGGGCACAGGAGGCCCCGGGCGTCCAGATCGTCGTCAGAGGTGTTCATGTCTTGAGGATCGGCTTTTTGCCGGGGATTGTCCACGACAGTGTGGCGGGTCGGCGGGTGTCCCATCCCAGCCGTGACGATTGCAGCACGTGCCTGTCACAAGGTCTTGCGCCGCCACTTCCTTCGCCTCGATCCTCGATGCACGGGCGAAACAACCTGAACCGGGAAACCGCACCGGCACCGCGGTCTCAGACGAATTCGGTGCTTCACCCGCGAGCGTTGCCATGGTCCAGAGGACCGGAAAGCTGCGCACCATGTGCGAACCCGGGACGATGCGCGGGTGATCCTCTCCCACAAGGTTTCAAGGGTGTCAGGGAGGGCTGGCATTCCGCCGATCCCGGTCTCGGCGTCGCGCAGCGCTGGTCCCGGGGCCATCCGCATAAACGTCACGAGCGATGGTCGGCATGCAGATTGCGAATGTCACCTTGCGGCGCACGGACCCGGGCCGATACCGGCCCGGCTGCAAATCAGAACGACCGTCGCGGGTGCGGGCACCGGGTGCAACGGGCGCCCGCAAAACATGGAATGTGCCGCAGGCACTCCTTGGGATCACACGCCTCACTCGATTGCGTCATTCCAGATAGGGCACCGGATCGACGCTGTCGAACCCTTCGCGGACCTCGAAATGCAGCCCCGGGGGGGTGGCTTGGCGGATCCTCGCAATCTGCTGGCCACGCTGGACCGTATCGCCTTTCTTCACCGAAATCCCGTCGACGCCCGCATAGACTGTCAGGATGTTGCTGGCGTGGCGCAGCACGAGGATCGGAATCTGGTCGGTGTCGCGGGTGATGGCCGCAACGGTGCCCCGGTCAGCGGCCCGCACCGGTGCGCCCACGGCCGCCGAAATGTCGATCCCGTCGTTGCGCCCCTTGCTGAAGCTGCGGATCACCGGGCCTGCGACCGGAAGGGCAAAGCGCGCCGTGTCGCTGGCCGGGGTCGATGCGGCGGAGAGATCCGGCGAAGGCGGCGTTTCCTTGGGTGCGGCGTTCGTCGCG
>JBGTLJ010000421.1:0-1793 GCA_041744175.1 Oceaniglobus sp.
GCGTGGCAGACGAAGGCGGGGTCGGTTGGGGCATGGCGGGCTCCGGACTGTTCCGGGTCTGCTAGACTGTCGCCCGCGGTTTTGAAAGGATCGCCGGAAATTCGCGCGATTTGCGAAAAATTCGACGCAGGTCGTCTGGTACTGATCACGCAGTTGTGCGTTATGAAGGTAATTAAAGGAATGATCCGTGGCTCGTGACGACCGCCTTGGCAAGCTCAGCGAAACGTGCCTGAACAGCACGACCTGCGAAGCCGTGTGGTCGGCTGCCTTGGATTTCTTTCACGATCACGGTTTAGCCATGGTCAGCTACCTTCACATCGATCCGGCCCGCGCCGACGGCGATGTGGTGACGATCCGCGCCGACGGCTATCCGGATGCCTGGGTCTGCGACTACATCGGCAAAAAGTTGTATCTGATCGACCCGATACCGGAACTGGCCGCGCGGACGGCGCGGCCCTTCCTGTGGTCGGAGCTGCGCAGCCTTGTCGATGTCACCGCCAGCGGAGAGCGGTATCTGGCTGCGCGGGAGAAGGCGCATCTGGGCGACGGTCTTGCGGTGCAGACGTTCGGCCCCAACATGCGCACCGGTTATTTTGGCCTTGGCTATGGATGCGAAAAAGCGCGCCTGTCGGCGCTGGAAATCGCGACGCTGCAATGCGGCGCGCAGATCATGCACATGCGCTATTGCGATCTGACACCGGCGGACAAGTCCGCCCGCCGCATCCTGTCGCCGCGCGAAAAGGAAATTCTGGAATGGATGGCGCGGGGCAAGAGCAACGCGGTGATCGCCGAAATCCTCGGATTGTCGCGGCACACCGTCGACACGCTGGCACGCCGGATATTCGAGAAACTCGACGTGAACGACCGCACCACCGCAGCTATACGGGGCCTTGGATCGGGGCTCTTGCAATACCAGCGTGTGACTTAATTGCTAACCCATGGGTGTCGCGCACGTGCGTGACGTGTGCCTCTGGTTGAATCTGTTAACGTTTCCCCTGATTTCTTGGTAGCTGGAGTATCGGTATGACACGGGAATGGAATTTGAAGGATCTGGAGCACGAGACCGACGAAAGATTCACCGCGCTTCTGGAAAGCATCGAACGGCTGGTCGGTCCGGGGTCAGTAAAGCTGCCGCTTTCGATGGCGGCCCGGCTGGTGGAACTGGCCGCCTACGAGGCGGCGCGCAGCCAGACGCCGGAGGGCGTGTCGCGGCTGATCCTGATGGCCGCCGATCTTGAAAGGATATCCGACACCGTCGCCCGGCCGGTCCAGATCCACAACTAGGGGCAGGCTGACGACGCTGTCGGCGCCGACCCCGGGGCGCTTTCTTTTCGCCTCGCGCCGACGCGATCCTCACCTGTCCATTCAGCCCGCACCGCCGCCCGGCCCGGACTCCATGGCACGACCGGTGCACCCCGTCTGCCACGCGACCCGATGCCTACAGGGGGCCGCGGAACGCCGACCGATCCCGCTCGACATTCGCTCCGTCGCGGCACTTTCACACAAATCGCACACCCCGCCTGTTTGACACGTTCCGCCCGATTGACGCGCCCCCGCCTGCGGCCTAACCATTTTCCATCCCATGCAGGAGCCGCCATGACCCTCTCGAACGGACGTCACTACCTTGCCATCCCGGGTCCCTCGGTGATGCCGGACCGGGTGCTCAACGCCATGCACCGCGCGGCGCCCAACATCTATGCGGGCGAATTGCCCGACATGATGCCGGGGATCGTCGCCGACCTGAAGGCGCTGGCCCGCACCGACGGCCACTGTGCGCTCTATATCGCCAATGG
>JBGTLJ010000422.1:0-1745 GCA_041744175.1 Oceaniglobus sp.
CGACAGCCCGGTGTTCCAGCGCTACATCCAGAACCCGGTCGCCAAGGTGGATGCCACGACCGAGGGCCGCGTGTCGGGGCAAAGCGTCATCATCATCATCGAACCGGTAGTCATAGGCGGCACGCCCGCGGGCTACATCGCGCTGTCGGTGCCGCACTCCGCGATCCTGTTCACCGAACGGCGGATCGACGGCCCGAGGCCGCTGGACACCATCACCTACAACGCCTCCGGCGACATCCTGACGTCGAAGATCGGCCGCGACACGGCCGCGACGCGTCTGCCGGTCGACGTCGGCCTGCAATCGCTGACCACCGGTGCTGCGCAGGTCTTTCGCGGCGAGACGCCGGGGGGGCGCGAGCGGCTCTACACCTATGCGCCGCTCTACCCGGGGTCGATCTATGCGCTGTCGATCTGGCTGCCGGCCACTGCCGAAGCCAGCGATGTATCGGCCCGCGTGGCGGTGCTGTTTCCGGCGCTGATGTGGCTGGCCAGCCTGTCGGTGGCCTATTTCGCGGTGCACCGGCTGGTGGTGCGCCACATCGCCGACCTGCGTCAGAACATCCGCGCCTTTGCCGCCACCCGCCGCATCATGGCGCCGCAGCACGACAGCGACATTCCGCTAGAGCTGCGCGAAGTGACCGAGGCGTTCCAGTTGATGACCGAGCGCATCGTCCGCGACGAAGCCGAACAGGAGGACAGCCTGCACGAAAAGGGCGTGCTGCTGAAGGAAGTCCATCATCGCGTGAAGAACAACCTGCAACTGATCGCGTCGATCACCAACATGCAGGTCCGCAAATCCCGCAACCCCGAGACCAAGTTCATGCTGCGCCGGCTGCAGGACCGGGTACTGGGCCTCGCGACGATCCACCGCACGCTGTATCAGGCATCCGTGCTCAGCCGGGTGCGCGCCGATACGCTGATCACCGAACTGGCCGACCAGATGGCGATCTCTACCCTCACGCCCGGGTCGGATATCCGGCGCGACGTCGATATCGACCCGGTAAACCTTTACCCCGACCAGGCGGTGCCGCTGTCGCTGCTGGTGACCGAGGCGCTGACCAACGCGATGAAATACCTCGGGCGCCCGGCCGGCGGCGAGCCCTGGGTTCGGATCTCGCTGAAATCCGCAGACGACGGGCGGGTCACATTGCGCGTTGTCAACTCCATGGGCGAGCCGTTGAACACGCCGGACCTGGGACTGGCGACCGGCCTGGGAACGCAGCTTATCAACGCATTCGTCATGCAGTTGGGCGCCACCGCATCGTCCGGCGAGGTGGATGGGGTCTATGTTGTCGAAGTGTCATTCACGCCCAGTAATTTCACCCCCGAAGATGTCGCCGCCTGAGGCTTGGTCCGGACGGCCGACGTTGCAAGACCGGTATCGCGGGATCGTCTGAAATGAACGAGATTAGGCCCGCCGTCGGGACGATGCCGGTGACGGCGCAGACCCGTTTGCTGCTGACGGCGGCCGAGGCGTATCCGGTGCTGGAGCGGATGTTCCTCGACGCCGAGGATCGGATCGTCGCCAGCTTTCGAGTCTTCGATCCGTCGACGCGGCTGCGGTCGGCACCGGCCCGCGCCGTGGGCGCGACTTGGTTCGACCTGATCCTGCACACCTTGCGGCGCGGCATCGCGTTCCACCTGCTGCTGTCGGATTTCGATCCCGTCGTGCAGCCGGAATATCACCGCGCCACATGGTCGAGCCTGCGCCAGATCTGGGCGGCGGCCGAGCTTGCCGGTCCGGG
>JBGTLJ010000423.1:0-4307 GCA_041744175.1 Oceaniglobus sp.
ATTGCGACTTCGACACCGATGGCGACACCGGCGCGCGCGACCGCGAGCTTGCGCGCCTGCGCGACGGAGCCGCCTTGGCGGCCGGTCTGGGGCTCGAGGTTCATGCGGGCCACGGGCTTTCCTATCATAACGTGACGCCCGTCGCCGCGATCCCCCAGATGGTGGAACTGAACATCGGGCACTTCCTGATCGGCGAGGCGGTGTTTCGCGGCCTTGCCCCCGCCATGGACGAAATGCGCCGCCTGATGGACGCGGCCCGGTGATCTCTCAGGCCGACGCGATGGCGTAGAACTCGATGGCGAAATTTCTCGCATGGCGTTCCAGATCCGTCCATTCGAGGTTGATGATCCGGTCGCCTGCCGGGGCGTGCCGCCAGCTGCGCTGGTCGTCCTTGCCCGTCATGACGGGGGCATTGGTGGCGGTATCGATCTCGAAGCGGACATGGTAACGAACGACCGAGAAATGATCGTTCCAACCTTCCTTTTTCTTGATTTTGTAGGTCACATGGAATACGCTCTAGGTTTCGTCAGGTCGGACGACATGAAGGCTGGGATGGGGCTTGCCGTTCTTGTTTGTCGTGTCGAACCAGCTGAACAGCGTGAGATCCCTCCGGCTTCCCGGCTGTTTGTGAAAGGTGCCGGCATTCGGACCTGCGCCGATGATCACATCATCGAGAATGGAGTCGGAATTCATGGCGAGCGCCGTAGTTTGGCTGCATCGGTGAATTCAGCGCGATCAGGGTCCATGACGCTACGTGAATATACAGGTGTGAAACTGGACGTGATCCTCAACGTCGGAACCGATCTTGCGACCCTCAACCGGTTCCCGGCTAAGTCGGTGGCGGCTGCGCGGCGGCCCCTCGGTGCACGGTTTGCGGATCGGCGCGCCCGGTTCGGTTACGTTGCATTACAGCGTGCGGAAGCCGCAGAACCACTCGAGCGGGGTTTTGTTTCGGATCGGCGCCTGTTCAGCGGAAAGGCTGCGCGCGCGGCGTGCCCGGTGTTTCCATGATCCTCGGCGTCGGCACCGACCTTGCCAATATCGACCGGATTGCCGCTGCGCTGCACCGCCACGGCGACCGGTTCCGCAACCGCGTCTTCACTGACACCGAACAGCGCAAGGCACGCCGCCGCCCGGACGAGGCCGCGACCTATGCCAAACGCTGGGCCGCGAAAGAGGCCTGTTCCAAGGCACTGGGGACCGGGCTGCGGATGGGGATCGCATGGAAGGACATGGCAGTCGCCAATCTGCCGACAGGACAGCCGGTGATGTCGGTGACGGGCTGGGCGGCCGAGCGGCTGGCCCAGATGACCCCGCCGGGTCATGACGCGGTGATCCATGTCACGCTGACGGACGATCGTCCGTGGGCGCAGGCCTTCGTGGTGATCGAGGCACGGCCGCGACCGACGGGCGACCCCGAGCAATCTTGACTCCCCTCCCGACCCCGATCATGTAGCCCCAAAGGCAGATAAAAAAGGCAGGCAAAGCGATGGCAGACGCTAAGGAAGGCATCCTGGAAACCGTGAAAACGGTGGTCTATGCGCTGCTGATCGCCGGCATCTTCAGGACGCTGTTCTTCCAGCCGTTCTGGATCCCTTCCGGCAGCATGAAGGACACGTTGCTGGTGGGCGATTTCTTGTTCGTCAACAAGATGGCCTATGGCTATTCGCAATATTCCTGCCCGTTCTCGATCTGCCCGATCTCGGGGCGGATCTTCGGGTCGCAACCCGACCGCGGCGATGTGGTGGTGTTCCGCCACCCTGTCACCGGCAGCGATTTCATCAAGCGTCTGATCGGCCTGCCGGGCGACACGGTGCAGGTGAGGGACGGCGTATTGTTCGTCAACGACCGCGAGGCGGTGCAGGTACCCGACGGCACGTTCACCGAAGTGTTCGACCAGCAGGGTCCTGTGGGCAACCTGCCGCAATGCGAAAACGCCGGCGTCGGCATCGGCGGCGTATGTGAGAAATCCCGCTTCCGCGAAACCCTGCCCGGCGGGCCGACCCATGATATCCTCAACATCCGCGAATCCCGGCTCGACAACACGCCGGTCTATACCGTCCCGGAAGGCCACTATTTCTTCATGGGCGACAACCGCGACAATTCCACCGACAGCCGGGTCAGCCAGAATGCCATGGGGGTCGGTTTCGTGCCCTACGAAAACCTCATAGGGCGCGCCGACCGGGTGATGTTCTCGTCGGCGGGCAAATCCATGCTGTTCTTCTGGACCTGGCGCAGCGACCGTTTCTTCAAGGAAATCGAGTGAGGCTGTCAGCTGAATTGCTGGCCTTCTGCGGGCGTATCGGTCACGACTTCGCCACGCCCGAACATCTGTCGAACGCCATCACCCATGCGTCGATTTCGTCGGCGAACCGGCCCGACAACCAGCGGCTCGAATTTCTCGGCGACCGGGTGCTCGGACTCGTGATGGCCGAGGCACTGCTGTCGGCCGACCCCGAAGCCGCCGAAGGAACCCTTGCCCCACGCTTCAATGCCCTTGTGCGCAAGGAAACCTGCGCGGCCGTGGCCCGCGACATCGGGCTTGGGACCGTGCTGAAACTGGGCCGCTCTGAAATGATGTCGGGCGGGCGGCGCAAAGAGGCGCTTCTCGGCGATGCGATGGAGGCGGTGATCGCCGCCGTCTATCTCGATGCGGGGTTCGCGGCCGCGCAGGCGACGATCCTGCGGCTTTGGGCCAGCCGCATCGCCAGCGTCGAAACCGATGCCCGCGATGCCAAGACCAGCCTTCAGGAATGGGCCCAGGCGCGCAGGATGGCGCCGCCGACCTATACCGAAACCGGGCGCGAAGGCCCTGATCACGCACCCGTCTTCACCATCGAGGCGCGGCTTGAAACGGGTGAATCCCAAATCGCCAGCGCCACCAGCAAACGCGCCGCCGAACAGGCCGCGGCAACGGCGCTTCTCGCAGGGTTGGAGCGCGCGCAATGACCGACACCCGCGCCGGTTTCGTCGCCCTGATCGGCGAACCGAACGCTGGCAAATCCACCCTGCTGAACCGCATGGTGGGGGCGCGGATCTCCATCGTGACCCACAAGGTCCAGACCACCCGCGCGCGCATCCGCGGCATCGTCATCGAAGGCGCGGCGCAGATCGTGTTCGTCGATACGCCGGGTCTGTTCAAGCCGCGCCGCCGCCTCGATCGCGCCATGGTCAAGGCGGCCTGGGGTGGCGCGGGCGACGCCGACATCACCGTCCTGCTGATCGAGGCGCAACGCGGTCTGACCGACGGTGTGCAGGCGATCCTCGACGCGCTGGCCGAACATACCGGTGGACGACGGGTCGTGCTGGCGATCAACAAGATCGACCGCGTCGAAGCGCCCGTGCTTTTGGCGCTGAGCCAGAAACTGAATGAGAGCTTCGATTTCACGAGAACCTTCATGATCTCGGCGGAAAAGGGACACGGGGTGGACGATCTGCGCTTCTGGCTCGGTGCTGAATTGCCCCGGGGCCCGTGGCTCTATCCCGAAGACGAGATTTCGGATCTGCCGATGCGGATGATCGCGGCGGAAATGACCCGCGAAAAGCTGACCCTCAGGCTGCATCAGGAACTGCCCTACGAACTGACGGTCGAAACCCAGAGCTGGGTGGAGAAGACCGACGGATCGGCGCGGATCGACCAGCTGATCTATGTTCAGCGCGACGGCCACAAGGGCATCATCCTCGGAAAGGGGGGTGAAACCATCAAGGCCGTGTCGCAGGCCGCCCGTGCCGAGCTCGAGACGTTTCTCGGCCGCAGGGTGCACCTGTTCCTCCAGGTCAAGGTGCGGCCGGGTTGGCTGGACGAGGCGGCCCGCTATCGCGAGATCGGGCTTGATTTCAAGGACGGCGATTGACCCCCCGGCTCACATCGCAGTTCTGGGTCCAGGCCTACCTCGCGCGCCTGCGCATGACGGACATTCCGGCTTTCGTGGTGGCCCACGGCGACGACACGGCAGGCGCGGTGCTGATCAAGCTCAACACGCTGGACGGCGGGGCGCGGGCGTTCCAGCGCCAGTTCGACCTGATGGCGGACGCTCGCAAGTGGGTCACGCTAAGCGAAGGCGACGAGGCCGATGTCGACGCCGCCATTGCCCGCCAGCGCGGCTTTGACGGCGATCTCTGGGTGATCGAGGTCGAGGATCGCAGCGGGCGCCACCTTCTCAACGAACCGGGGTTGGACGACTGAGATGGAGTGGCGCGATCAGGGCCTGTTGCTCACCGCGCGCCGCCACGGCGAAAGCGCCGCGATCATAGATGTGTTCACCCCCGCCCATGGCCGCCACGCGGGCATCGTGCACGGCGGGGCG
>JBGTLJ010000424.1:0-4168 GCA_041744175.1 Oceaniglobus sp.
CGCTTTCCTTTGGCGCCGAAACCCACTATGCGCACCCATCCGCGATCGCGGACCCGCTCCATGGGCCTTGCTGGACGACATCCCGGCCTGCGCCATTCACCGACAAGCCGAAAAGGAGACCCCGATGTCGATCACGCAGGAAGAAAAATCGCGTCTGATGACCGAATACGCCACCAAGGAAGGCGACACCGGTTCGCCAGAGGTGCAGGTGGCGGTGCTGACGTCGCGCATCACCACGCTGACCGAACATTTCAAGACCCACAAGAAGGACAACCATTCCCGCCGGGGCCTTCTGAAACTGGTCGCCCAGCGCCGCAAGCTTCTGGACTATACCAAGACCAAGGATGCCGCGCGCTACCTCGACCTGATCAAGCGTCTCGGCATCCGCCGCTGATCCACGCCGATCCGTCATCCAGGGCCGCGTCCGCATCACCGGGCGCGGCCTTTTCGTCTTCGGGGCATCCCCCGATCCGCGCCGCCTATTTGGTCTGCATCTTCTCGACCATCCGCAGCACGGCGCGCCGCGGCAGCAGCGGGATCACCCAGTTCACCGCAAAATCCAGCCTGCCCTCGTTGATCGCCACCAGCGCGCCCCGGCGCATGGCGTCGTAACCGCAGCGCGCCACCGAACGCGGCGTCGCGCCGTTGCTCTTTTCCAGAAACGTCCCCTCAAGGTCGGCAGCCTTGGCAAACCCGGTCTCCACATAGCCGGGCGCCAGCACGGTGCAGGTCACGCCCCGGCCGCGCAGTTCGTGATCCACCGCTTGGCTGAACGACACCACGAACGCCTTGGTGGCGAAATAGACCGCCTGCATCGGCCCCGGCATGAATCCGGCGGTGGACCCGACGTTCAGGATCCGGCCGGACCCGCGCGCCGCCATGTCGCGCCCGAAGGCATGGGTCAGCGTCACCAGCGCCTTGACGTTCAGATCGATCATCGCCTGTTCCGCCGCCAGATCGCGTTCGACATGGCGACCGTGACCGCCGGACCCCGCGTTGTTGATCAGGATCTCGATCTCGTGACCCGCCGCCGTCACCCGGTCATAGAGCGTCTGCGCGCCGTCCGCCGCGCCAAGGTCAAGCGCGAAGACATGCACGCTGACCCCGTGCTCGGCCTCGATCTCGGCCTTCAGGGCCGCCAGCTTTTCGGTGCTGCGGGCGGTGATGACGACATCGCCGCCCTTTTCGGCGTGCAGGCGGGCGAATTCTGCGCCGATCCCCGAAGAGGCGCCGGTGACAAGGGCAAGACCGGGCATGCTGCGTTCCTTCGTCCAGTGTGGGGCACGGGTGTGCGGGTCTCGGAAATGATGGTGACGTGGATGCCGCCCCGACACAACAGCAAAGGCTGACGCGCCGAAATGCCCCACCTTTCCAACGCATCCAAAGTGATATAAGGCGGCGCAATCTGAATACCGGCGCCCGGACCCCAGCGCCCGTCAAAGAAGATACAGGGGTCAGGGGGAATACGCCCCCTATGCAATGGCCTGCGGGCCTATATGAGGAACTTCGATGTTCAACGTCACAACCAAAAGCATCCAGTGGGGCGAAGAGACCCTGACGCTGGAAACCGGCAAGGTCGCGCGCCAGGCCGACGGATCGGTCATCGCCACCCTGGGCGAAACCTCTGTCATGGCCAACGTCACCTTCGCCAAAAGCCAGAAGCCGGGGCAGGATTTCTTCCCGCTCACCGTGCATTACAATGAAAAATACTATGCGGCCGGCAAGGTGCCCGGCGGTTTCTTCAAGCGCGAGGCGCGCCCGACCGAGAAAGAGACGCTGACAAGCCGCCTGATCGACCGTCCGATCCGCCCGCTGTTCGTGCCCGGCTTCAAGAACGAGGTGCTGGTGATCTGCACCGTGCTGTCCCACGATCTGGTCAACGATCCCGACATGGTGGCGATGATCGCCGCGTCGGCCGCGCTGACGATTTCCGGCGCACCGTTCATGGGGCCGATCGCAGGCTGCCGGGTCGGGTTCGTCAATGGCGACTATGTGCTGAACCCCGAACTCGACGACATGCACAACCTCAAGCTCAAGCCCGAACAGCGGCTGGATCTTGTGGTGGCCGGCACCAAGGACGCGGTGATGATGGTCGAATCCGAAGCCTATGAGCTGTCGGAGGCAGAGATGCTGGGCGCGGTGAAATTCGCCCATGAGCAGATCCAGCCGGTGATCGACCTGATCATCGATCTGGCAGAGATCGCGGCGAAAGAGCCGTTCGATTTCCACCCGGTCGACTATTCCGACCTGATGGCGGCGGTGAAGACCGCGGGAGAGCAGGACATGCGCGCCGCCTTCGCGATCACCGACAAGCAGGACCGCACCACCGCGATCTCGGATGCCGTCGCCACCATCAAGGGCAAGCTCAGCGAAGAGCAGCGGGGCGACGAAAACCTCGGCTCGGCGATCAAGAAGCTCGAAAGCTCGATCCTGCGCGGCGATGTGGTCAAGACCGGCAAGCGGATCGACGGGCGCGACACCACCACCGTGCGCCCCATCGTCTGCGAAACCGGCCTGCTGCCCCGCACCCATGGCTCGGCGCTGTTCACCCGGGGCGAAACCCAGGGCCTCGTCGTCACCACGCTCGGGACTGGCGACGACGAACAGATGATCGACAGCCTGCAGGGCATGTACAAGAGCAACTTCCTGCTGCACTACAACTTCCCGCCCTATTCGGTGGGAGAGGTCGGGCGCTTCGGACCTCCGGGCCGCCGCGAGATCGGCCATGGCAAACTTGCCTGGCGGGCGTTGCAGGCGGTCCTGCCCGCGGCGACCGATTTCCCCTACACCATCCGGGTGGTGAGCGAGATCACCGAATCCAACGGCTCTTCCTCCATGGCGTCGGTCTGCGGCGGATCGCTGTCGATGATGGATGCCGGCGTGCCGCTCAAGGCGCCGGTCGCCGGCGTGGCCATGGGCCTGATCCTCGAGGATGACGGCAATTACGCGATCCTGACCGACATCCTCGGAGACGAGGATCACCTTGGCGACATGGATTTCAAGGTCGCGGGCACCGCCGATGGCATCACGTCCCTGCAGATGGACATCAAGATCGCCGGCATCACGCCTGAAATCATGGAAAAGGCGCTGGCGCAGGCCCGCGACGGCCGGCTGCACATCCTGGGCGAGATGAACAAGGCGCTGTCGGGCGTCGGCGCGTTCAGCGAACACGCCCCCAAGATCGAGACCATGCAGGTGCCCACCGACAAGATCCGCGAAGTCATCGGATCGGGCGGCAAGGTGATCCGCGAGATCGTCGAACTGTCGGGTGCCAAGGTCGACATCAACGACGACGGCGTCATCAAGATCGCGTCGTCCAATGCCGAGGCGATCAAGAAAGCCCACGACATGATCTGGTCCATCGTGGCCGAGCCGGAAGAGGGCAAGATCTACAAGGGCACCGTGGTCAAGCTGGTCGATTTCGGCGCCTTCGTGAACTTCTTCGGCAAGCGTGACGGGCTGGTCCACGTGTCACAGATCGAGAACCGCCGCCTGAACCACCCCAGCGACGTGCTGAAAGAAGGTCAGGACGTCTGGGTCAAGCTGTTGGGCTTCGACGACCGTGGCAAGGTCCGCCTGTCGATGAAGGTGGTGGACCAGACCACCGGCGAACCGGCCAAGGCCGAAGAAGCCGCCGAATAGACGCGTACCGCTCCGGGGCCGAAACCGGCCTCGGGCGCGAAACGCCCACCCCGCAACAGGTGCTACATGATCCTGTCGGCCGAAACGCTGACAGGATTTTTGCATCTGCCCTACAGTCGGCAGCGTTATGCGGCCCATGGGAGTGATCTTGCTGCCTCAACGCGTCTTCACGTGAGTGTTGGCCCGGGACAGGAAGAAGAACACCGTGATGCCGGTCGGCCGCAACACGCAACACGCCCTAGCGCAGCCGTTCCACCGCCATCGCCGTGGCCTCTCCGCCGCCGATGCACAGGGTTGCGACACCGCGGCGCAGGTCGTGACGCTCCAGCGCCGTCAGCAGCGTCACGAGGATCCGCGCCCCCGACGCGCCGATGGGATGGCCGAGGGCGCAGGCCCCGCCATGGACGTTGAGCTTGTCGTGGGGCAGGTCCAGATCGCGCATCGCCGCCAGCGCGACCACCGCGAACGCCTCGTTCACCTCGAACAGATCCACATCGCGCAGGTCCCATCCGGTCTTGTCCGACAG
>JBGTLJ010000425.1:0-2889 GCA_041744175.1 Oceaniglobus sp.
GCGCACCGCCGATGGCGGCCGGCAGATGGCGCGGCACCGATCCGTTCGTCAGCGCCAGCAGGTCATAGCCCAGAACCCGCCCGCCCGCCGTGACCTTCCGCGCGCCCCGGTCGATCGCATCGGCCCGGGTGCCCAGCATCAGGTCGATCCGGTTGTCGCCATAGTAAGCTTCGGGGCGCAGATACAGCCGCGCCTCTTCCATCTCGCCCAGCAGATATGACTTGGACAGCGGCGGACGCTGATAGGGCGGCACGGTTTCGCCGCAGACCAGCGTGACATTGCCGTCAAAACCCCGCGCGCGCAGCCGCCCCACAAGGGACGATGCGGCCTGGCCACCGCCGATTACCACGATTCGCGTCATCTGCCCCCGTGCGCGGCTGGTCAGCCCGTTGCGCATAACCTATATCCGCCGGGCCGACCGATGCAAACCAACGAGGGGACACACCAGATGACCATTTCCGTGGGCGACAGCCTTCCCGAAGCGACACTGCTGAAAATGGGCGCCGACGGCCCCCAGGGCGTGCCGCTGTCCGACCATACCAAAGGCCGCAAGGTGGTGATCTTTGCCGTGCCGGGCGCGTTCACCGGGGTCTGTTCCACCGCCCATGTGCCCAGTTTCATCCGCACCAAGGACGCGCTGGCGGCCAAGGGCGTGGAAGAGGTGATCTGCATCTCAGTAAACGATCCGTTCGTGATGAAGGCCTGGGGCGAAAGCACCGGCGCTGCCGCCGCAGGGATCACCATGCTGGGCGACGCCGACAGCGCGTTCACCAAGGCGATGGGGATGGATTTCGACGCGCCGCCCGCCGGTTTCGTGTCACGCTCGGCGCGCTATGCCATGCTGGTCGACGACGGCACCGTCAAGCTGCTCCACCGCGAGGAAAGCACAGGCACCTGCGAGATTTCGGGCGGCGAGGCGATGGTCGCCGCGCTCTGACCGGCAGCAAAAGGTGCGCGAGGCGCGTCGACCCGCCGGTGCGACGCGTCAGGCGGCCAAGTCGTCCATGCGCCGGGCCAGCCTGACGTCCAGCATGCTGAGCCCGTCGCAGTCATGGGTGATCAGCACCACGTCGACCCGGTTGTAGACATTCGACCACTCCGGATGGTGGTTCATCCTTTCGGCCACCAGCGCGACACGGGTCATGAAACCGAACGCCTCGACGAAGCTGTCGAAGCGGTACGTGCGGGCGATGGCATCGCGGCCCTCGACCGGCTCCCAGCCGCCCGCGTGCAGGGCCGCCAGATCGGCCTCTCGTTCGGTCGGGGTAAGTCCCACGGTCGGTTCCCTGCTCATTCGGTTTCTCCCCCTGCCCTGCGGAACGGCCCGTAGGCTGTCAGCACCTCGATTTCCTCGTCCACCGCCGCCCGTTCAACCTTCAGGTAATCGTCCACGGCGGCGGCAAAGCCCGGATCGGCGATCCAGTGCAGCGAATGGGTCGGCGACGGCAGATAGCCGCGCGCCAGCTTGTGTTCGCCCTGCGCCCCCGCCTCGACCCGCGCCATGCCGTGGGCGATGGCATAGTCGATCGCCTGATAATAGCACGCCTCGAAATGCAGGCAGGGGTGATCCTCGATGCAGCCCCAGTAGCGGCCGTATAGCACATCGCGTCCGATGACGTTCAGCGCGCCCGCCACCGGGCGGCCGCCGTCCACCGCCAGGATCAGCAGCATGTCGTCGCGCAACCGGTCCTGTGCGATGTCGAAAAACCCGCGCGTCAGATACGGCGTGCCCCATTTGCGTGCGCCGGTGTCCTGGTAGAACGCCCAGAACGCATCCCAGTGGCGCGGTTGGATCGCATCGCCGCGCAACTGCACGATGTCGCCGCCGAACGCCTGCGCAATGGCCCGTTCCTTGCGGATGTTCTTGCGCTTGCGGCTGGACAGCTGGGCCAGAAAGCCGTCAAAATCGCGATAGCCCCTGTTTTCCCAGTGAAACTGCTGGCCGGTGCGCGGCATCAGCCCCATCCGTTCGCCCGCTGCCGCCTCGGCCCCGGTGCAGAACGTGACGTGCAGCGACGACAGGTTGTTGCCCGCCGCAAGCTGCACCGCCCCCTCGACAAGCGCCGCCGTCGCCGTTTCGAAATACCCCGGCCGCGCCAGGAACCGCCGCCCCGATGCGGGGGTGAACGGCACCGCGATCTGCAACTTGGGGTAGTAACGCCCGCCTGCCCGTTCGAACGCATGGGCCCAGTTGTGGTCGAAGATGTATTCGCCCTGGCTGTGTCCCTTGGCGTACATCGGCGCACAGCCGATCACCACGCCGCCCGCCCGCGCCACCAGATGGCGAGGCTGCCAGCCGGATCCCGCGCCGACGCTGCCGCTGTCCTCCAGCGCGCTGAGAAACCTGTGGGTGGTGAACGGATCGGCGGCACGCCCGCCGTCGCCTGCTTCGGGGCAGGCGCAGGCATCCCAGTCGGCGGGTGCGATCTGCGTCAGGGACGACAGCACCTCGATCTCGATCCGGGTCTCGCTCATCTCATCCCCATCGCCCGGAACTGGTCCTCGGGTCACGGGCGTCAAGGCAGCTTCGGGGCATAACCCTCGAACGTGATGTTGTCGGCGATCCGGCGCGCCCGGGTTTCCTCCTGCGGGGTGCGGATCGTCCAGCACAGCACGCCCGCCCCACGGGCCTTCAGTTCGGCGATGCGGGGATTGTCCAGATCGCGGTGATCGTGGCTGACAAAGGCGGCGCCGACGCGGTCATAGTCGGGAATCCGTCGCAACGCGTCGCCACGCGCGCGCATGCCGGACAGGCCGTCGGGCCGCGCACCGGTCCGGGCCCCGATCCAGTCGGCTGGATCGAAGCCGCAGGTGGTCAGGCCCCGGGGCACGCCCGGCAGCAGATCGGCCATCGCGGCCACGGCGTGGGGGTTGAACGACATTACCGCC
>JBGTLJ010000426.1:0-2540 GCA_041744175.1 Oceaniglobus sp.
GTGACGATCGCCAGCGGCACGATCGCCCCAACCGCCCCCAGCACAACCGCCGCGCCATGCGGCCAGCGCTGCCAGAGGCACATCTTGCAGGGCGCATAGCCCAGCGCCTGGAATCCGAACGCCCCCAGCAACAGCGCCAGCGACCCCCCCGCCGCCAGAAGAATGAGCCATCGACGCGTCACAGGAACCTCACCAGATAGAAACCGCCAAGCAGGATCACCACGAACACCACGAACATCAGACCCAGCCGCCGCTCGATGAAATCGCGGATCGGCGCGCCGAACCGCCAAAGCAATGCCGCAACGATGAAAAAGCGCAGCCCCCGCGCCACGATGCTGGCGGCGATGAACACCGGCAGCGACAGCGCGGTGCTGCCGGACAGGATCGTGATCACCTTGTAGGGGAACGGCGTCACCCCGGCGATCAGCACCGCCCAGGCACCCCAGGCGTTATATCGCGCGGCGAAGTCGTCGAAATAGGCGTCCTTGCCGTAGAATTCCAGAACCGGCTTGCCGACGCTCTCGAACAGGCCCGCGCCGATCCAGTATCCCAGCAGCCCGCCCAGCACCGATGCCACCAGAGCCACCCCCGCAATCAGCCAGGCCTTGCCGGGGCGCGCCAGGATCATCGGGATCATCAGCAGATCGGGCGGGATCGGAAACACCGAACTTTCGGCAAACGCCACGATCGCCAGCGCCCACAGGGCGTGCGGGCTTTGCGCAAGGCCCAGCACCCAAGTGTAGAACGATCTCAGCATGGGCCGCCATCCGTGGTTGCGCCGCCGTCTTGCACGTCGCGCGCGCCGCGGTCAACAGGCCCCGATGACACAGGAACGGCTTGCCCGCTCCGGTCATTGCGATAGGATCGGACAGACACCGGAGGGGATCGGCATGAAGTGGCGCGGACGGCGGACAAGCGGCAACATCGAGGACCGTCGGCGGATGTCGGGCGGCAGGACGGCGGGGGGCATCGGCGGCATCGGGCTGATCGCGGTGCTGGCGATCGGGTATTTCTTCGGCATCGACGTCACGCCGCTGTTGCAGGGCGGCGCGCCCATCGGCGGCGGAGGCGAGGGCCGCGAGGTGGAACTGACCCAGGCCGATCAGGATGCGGCGGAATTCGTCTCGGTCACGCTTGCCGACACCGAAGAGGTCTGGGCAGAGATCTTTCGCGACCAGATTGGCGAGACCTACGATCCGGCGGTCATGGTGCTGTTCAAGGGCGTCACCCAAAGCCCGTGCGGCGGCGCGTCCGGGGCGTCTGGGCCATTCTACTGCCCGGCCGACAACAAGGCCTATCTCGACACCGAATTCTTCACCACCATGGCACGCCAGCTTGGCGCCAAGGGGGATTTCGCCGCCGCCTACGTGGTCGCCCACGAAATTGCCCACCACGTCCAGGACGAGCTTGGCATCCTCGCGCAGGCCAACAGCATGCGCGCGCAGGCTGGCCAGGACCAGAGCAACGCAATTTCCGTGCGCATCGAGCTTCAGGCCGACTGCTATGCCGGGATCTGGGCGCGCAGTGCGGACGACAAGTTCGGCAGCATCGAACAGGGCGACATCGCCGAGGCGATGAATGCCGCAAAGCAGATCGGCGACGACACGCTGCAACGCAATGCCGGGCGGGTGCCCTCGCCGCACACGTTCACCCATGGCACGTCGGAACAGCGCCAGCGCTGGTTTGCCCGCGGCTTCGACACCGGCGACATGACCCAGTGCGACACCTTCGGCGCCGACAGTCTCTAGCCCGCGTGCCCGTGCGGATCGCGCACTGCCACGCTCGAACGGCCCCGTGATCCCCGGGGCGATTTTCGCGGTCCCGCACTGCCGTCACATTTTCCGGCAACCTGTCACATGGAAACGACTGGCGGACCGGGGTCGGCAAGACGTCGTGGCTTCTCGCCTCGCGACCCGCGCCGCGCGGCGTTTTCGCTCTCCCACCGCCCGGCCCGCATTTTCCGCTTTTCCCAGCGGGGCGGGCGGGCTAAACCGCCCCTGTCCGGTGCACGGCACCGCGCCCGGGCCCGAGTGGCGGAATGGTAGACGCAGGGGATTCAAAATCCCCCGCCGCAAGGCGTGCCGGTTCGAGTCCGGCCTCGGGTACCATTCGAGCAGCGGTGCGGCGGGAAGACCGACATGCCGATCCGCCTTCTCGCTCTCTGCCTGATCCTGATCGCGGGATCCCTACGCGCCGAAACCGCGACAGTTGCCGTGGCGTCCAACATGCTGCCCGCGGCAGAGCGGCTGGCGGATGAATTCATGGCCGACAGCCCGCACCGCATCGTCCTTGCCCATGGCTCGACGGGCCGGCTGTTCGCGCAGATCACGTCCGGCGCCCCGTTCGACATCTTTCTTGCCGCGGACGACGACCGTCCGGCGCTTCTCGAAACCCGGGGGCTGGGCCGGGACCGTCGCACCTATGCGCGCGGCCGGATCGTGCTGGTCGCCGCCCCTGGACTGCTTGGCGACGATATCGCGGCGTCCCTCGTCGGCCACAGTCTTGCCATCGCCGATCCGGCCGTCGCCCCCTATGGCCTC
>JBGTLJ010000427.1:0-4290 GCA_041744175.1 Oceaniglobus sp.
GCGTCGCGGGATGTGGTCGTTCAGGGTCTCGCAACGCTCGCGTTCGACAACCGAGACGTCGTGGGCCAGCGGCGGAGGGACCTCGCCTGCACCCCTGCGCCGCGCAGTGCCGCCGTTATCAGACCGATGGCGCGCGTCGGAAAGCCGGCGAAAGCGTGCAGATCCACGATCGGCGTCCGGCGGTCCGGGCGCAACCGGGAAACGGCATCCGGCGCAGTCGTTGCCTGCCGTGCGGGCGAAAGCCCGTGCGCTCGTCTGGCGGCGTTCGTCATGCGGTGAAATCTCCCCTTCCCCGGGCCCTTTCGGCATGGTGGAGGTCGTGTCGGGAAGGCCATCGCAGCACCTTGCGTGGACATGGCGCGCTCCGCCGTTGGCGGTCGCGTCGGATGCCGGCCCCGCTTGCCAGGCGTGGCTTTCTGATGACCCGGCGTTCGGATTGCCCGGGCTTTCGCATTGCCAGGTCGCCGAAAGCTGGTACGCTCAGGCTGTCCGGGACTGCCGCACCAAGATCGCAGCCCGGCTGCATATCGTGCTTCTGGGAGGAACCACCGCATGAAAAAGATCGCCGCAACCCTGGCAACAACGCTCGCCATGGCGGTACCGGGGGCACCGACCGTCGCCCTGTCGCAAGAGGCCTGCGACTGGGTGCCCGACCGCGCCGTCACCTACATCATCCCCTGGGGGGCGGGCGGCGGCACCGATGCCAATTCGCGGATGCTGGCCAGCATGCTCGAGGCCAGGTGGGGCGTGCCGTTCAACGCGGTGAACCGCACCGGCGGCAACGGTGTCACGGGCCACTCGGCGATTTCGCGCGCCGACCCGGACGGCTATACCATCGGCGCGGTCACGGTGGAAATCAACACCATGCACTGGGTCGGGCTCACCGACATGACCAGCGCCGACATCACGCCTCTGGCGCTTGTGGACATCGTGCCGTCCAGCGTTCTGGTGGCAAAGGACAGCCCGTTCGAAACGCTGGACGACCTGCTGGCCCACGCCAGGGCGAACCCCGGCGATCTCACCGCATCGGGCACGTCGCAGGGCGGGATCTGGCACCTTGCCCTTGCCGGGATGCTGAACGCCGAAGGGCTGGAACCCGACGCGATCCGCTGGATCCCGTCCCAGGGTGCCGCGCCCGCCATGCAGGAACTGATCGCGGGCGGTGTGGATGTCATCACCCCGGCCCTGTCGGAGGGCAAGGCGCTGGTCGAATCGGGCGAGGTGCGCGCCCTGGCCTACATGCACGACGCGAAGATGGCGGCGCTGCCCGATGTGCCCCTGACCTCCGAACTGCTGGACAGCGGCTGGACACTGGCGGCGTTCATCACGGCCAGCGGCCCGGCGGGGATGGACGACAACATCGCCTGTTCCTATGCCGATGCCATCGCCGACATCGTCGCGACCCCGGAATGGGCAGAGTTCAAGGCCAGCCGGGGATCGGACGTGGTGTCAATGCCGCGCGACGAACTGACGGCGTTCATCAAGGACAGCGATGCGGCGCTGGGCGAGGTGATCAAGGCGGTCGGTCTGGCCCAATAGCGCCATGACGAACGGCAAGGACATGCTGACCGGGGCGACGCTCTTCGCCCTCGGCGCCGTCATGGCGGCGGTCGCGCGGGGCTTTCCCAATGTCGGCGGCATGGCCTACGGCCCGGGGCTGTTTCCGACGATCATCGCCGGCGGCCTGATGCTCAGCGGGGTCGGCATTGTGGTGGAATCACGCCGCGGCGCGGCCCCGCAGCCATACGCATCCGAAACCCGGACGTTCCCGGTGCTGGCCATCGTCGCGATCCTCGTGTTCTTTGCGCTGACCCTTGTGCCGCTGGGCTTCCACATCACCGCCGCAATCGCGTTCCTTGCGGCGGTGCGGGTGTTCGGCGGCGGCTGGATCACCGCCGCGCTGATGGCGCTGGCCGGACCGGTGCTGCTGCACGTCGTGTTCTACACCTTCATGCGGGTGCCGCTGCCCTGGGGCCTTCTCTTGCCGGTGGCGTGGTAGGCGATGGATTTCGCAGCCATCGCCGTGGCCGTGCTCGACCCGCAGATCATGCTGACCATCGTGCTCTGCACCCTCTATGGCAGCTTTGTCGGGGCAATGCCGGGGCTGACGGCGACCATGGCGGTCGCGCTGCTGGTGCCGTTCACCTATTTCATGGATCCGGTGCAGGCGGTGGCGGCCATCGTCGCCACGACCACCACGGCGATCTTCGCGGGCGACATATCGGGCGCGCTGCTGAAAATGCCGGGCACCCCGGCATCGGCGGCCTATGTGGAGGACAGTTTTGCCCTGGCGCGGGCCGGACAGCCGCGCACGGTGCTGTTCGTGTCATTGTTCGCCGCTGCCGCCGGCGGGGTGATCGGCGTTGCGATCCTTGCCACCGCCACCCCCGCGCTTGCGCGCCTTGCATCCAGCTTTTCCAGCGACGAGGCGTTCTGGCTGGCCACCCTCGGGCTCAGTTGCGTCGTTGTGGTGGGCGGCGCATCGGTGTCGCGCAATTTCGCCAGCCTGTTCATCGGGCTTGCCATCGCATCGGTGGGGATCGACGTGGCGGTGGGGTTTCCCCGCTATACCTTCGGGATAACCGATCTCTACGACGGGGTAAGCTTCATCCCCGCGATGATCGGCCTGTTCGCCATTTCCGAACTGCTTCGCAACGCCGCAACCCCCGTCACGGGCCATGCGGTGAAGATCGTGATCGAACCACTGGGGCAGGCCCTGTCGCAGGCCTGGGGGCATATCCGGGGCGGTGCGAAGAACGTGTTGCGCTCCGGTGTCGGCGGTACCCTGATCGGCGCGTTGCCTGGCGCGGGCGCCGACGTGGCGGCCTGGATCGGCTATGCCATGTCGCGCCGGTTTTCGAAAACGCCAGAGAAATTCGGCCGTGGCCATATGGAAGGCATCGTCGATGGCGGGTCGGCCAACAATGCCGCCGTGGCCGGGGCCTGGACGCCGGCGCTGGTGTTCGGCATCCCCGGCGACAGCGTCACCGCCATCGCCATTGGCGTGCTGCTGATGAAGGGGCTGACGCCGGGACCCAACATCTTCACCACCGACGCGGCGCTGATCCATGCGCTGTTCGGCGCGTTCTTCATGGCCAATATCGTGATGCTGTTCACCGGCGGGCTGGCGGTGCTGCTGGCGTCGCACCTGTTGCGTGTGCCGCGCGCGGTGCTGATGCCCGGGATCCTGCTTTTGTCATTGATCGGCGCCTATGCGATCAACGGATCGGTCACGGCGATCTGGATCGTGCTGGTACTGGGTCTGCTGGGCTGGGTGATGGCGCGCGTCGGCATCCCCATCGCGCCCGCGGTGCTGGGCGTCGTGCTCGGCAAGGTGGTCGAGGACAACTTCATGGTCTCGATGATGAAGGGGCAGGGCGACCTGCTGCACTTTTTCGAACGCGGCAGCGCCGCCGCACTGGGGGTGCTGACGCTGGTCGTCTGGGCGATCCTGTTGTGGCGGGCCGGGCGCGAATTTCTGGGGGCACGCCAAAGCGCGCATGTGAAAGAGGGAACGGGATGATGCAGAGAAATCGACTGAAACAGCGTATTGCCGCCGGCGAAACCGTCACCGCCGCGTGGCTCGAACTCGGTTCGCCCGATGTCGCCGAAATCCTGGTGCGCAACGGCTGGGACACGGTGCTGATCGATTGCGAACACGGTGTTGCCGGGCTCGAGGAGGGGCTGTCGCTGATCCGCGCAATCGAGGCGGCGGGCGGCGATGCCATTGTCCGGGTGCCCGACATGTCCGAATCGACGTTGAAACGCGCGCTGGATCGCGGCGCGCGCTCGCTCGTGGTGCCGATGGTCAATTCCGCCGACATGGCGCGCGCGGTCGCGTCCTTTACCCGCTATCCCCCCATGGGGCGGCGCGGCTATGCGGCGCCCATCGTGCGGGCGTCGGGGTTCGGGGCATGGCCGGGCTATTGCGCCGGTGCCAACGAAGACGTGTTTCTCGCCGTCCAGATCGAACACGCCGACGCGATCCCCCATGTCGGCGAAATCGCCGCTATTCCCGGAATCGACATGATCTTCATCGGCCCCAACGATCTTGCCGGCTCCATGGGGTTTATCGAACGGCTTGCCGTGCCGGAGGTGACAGAGGCCATCGCCCGGATCGAAACGGCGGCCCTTGCGGCGGGCTTGCCCCTTGGCGGGATCGAGGTGGGCGAACGCACCTTCGGCCCCATGCGCCGCGACGGCTATCGCCTCATCGCCGGGCCCAACGACGTGATGCTTCTGGCACAGGCGGCACGGCGCGTCGCGGACCGCCGTGACCGGGAACTGGTC
>JBGTLJ010000428.1:0-2759 GCA_041744175.1 Oceaniglobus sp.
CTGGACCCCGACGGCCCGGGCAGCACGCCCCGCATGGGCGACGATCCGGCCGACTTCTTCGAACGGGCGGCCCGGACGCAAAGGTTGCGTGCGGCGCTGACGCTTGCGCAAACGCCGACCTTCGCGCCATGGTTGCGCCCCAAGGCTGGACTGACCCAGACGCTCGAATGGGTTCCGGGCAATCCGCTGGCCGACGGATGCGATGATCCCAACGGCGGCGTCGGGCCGTTCGATCCGGTGCAGACCCTCGGGCAGTGCGACCGGCTCTGGGTGTCGCTCCACAACGGCGGTCCCTTGGCATACGACGTCACCGTCCTCTACATCAACCGCACGCTCGACGTATCGGTCCTTTGGCCCGCCCCGGGCGAGTCCAACAGGATCGAACCCGAAGGGCGGCAGGACCTCGGCATAGAGATCCGCACGAAGGACAACCTGCCAGGCCAGGAGGAACTGATCGTGCTGTCGGTGCCGGCGCAACCGGGTACCGCGCCCACCGATCTCAGCGGGCTTGCCGATCCGATGCGCCTGCGTCGCGATCCCGAGGTGCCGCCGCTTCAGCAATATCTCGAACTCGCGGCGGATCCCGCCTCTGCGGACCGGGCGTTCGCGTTCAACGGCGCAATCTCACCGCTGAATGTCGCCCGGACACGTCTCCACCTGAGACCGGCCAATCCATAGGGCCGCGACCAGGGCGCTCCCGCAGGGCCTCCAAACTCCGCCCATGCCCGGCAATGCATCTCTGATCGCACGTCGAGATCGCGCCATCGCGGCTATCGTTCACCGCCGGTGCTGACCCGGGGTGGCGACCCCCACGCGCGCCACCGATACCCGCCGCGCGCCACCATTATCGGTTGACCGACGCGTCTGCGGCTATGACAGGACCAGTCCGCGAAAGGCAGCCGAGATCGCAAGTTCCGCCTCCCCAGACCCCGCGCGGTCCAACGGGCCCGCCGGATGGCTTCCCGATCTGCTGGCGCTGGGGCTTTCTGCATGGTTCTGCACCTTTATCACCCCGGTGTCGAATGGACAGGTGCTTCGGGTCTCCTATCCGTGGGTGCCGTCACTGGGCATTTCGCTGTCGTTTCTCGTGGACGGGCTCAACCTGACGTTCCTGCTGCTGATCGGCGGCATCGGGGCGCTGGTGCTGCTCTATTCCGATACCGACTTGCGCGGGCATCCACAATACGGTCGCTTTGCGCTGTTCCTGACCACGTCCATGCTGGCGATGGGCTTCGATGCCTGCAAGGACGCCAACGGCGCAAAATCCCGCCGCTCGGCGTTGCAGGCGCTGTTCCTGACCGGGGCGGGTGCGCTGGCCCTGCTGGCCGGGCTGATCCTGATGGGTCACGCCGCGGGCACGCTCGAGATATCGGAAATCAATGCCGCGGGCGACGTGATCCGCAACCATGCGCTGTGCCTGCCGATCCTCATCCTGGTCTTGTGCGGGGCGTTCACCAGATCGGCGCAGGTGCCGTTCCATTTCTGGCTGCCCAACGCCATGTCGGCGCCGACGCCAGTGTCGGCCTTCCTGCACTCGCCCACCATGGTCAAGGCCGACGTCTGCCCCAGGGCGCGGCTACACCCTACGATGTCGGGCCCCGATGTGTGGCTCTGGACGCTGACCGTCGCCGGGGCGGCAATTGCGGTCTTCGCGTCGTTGCAGGCCCTGCGCCAGAGCGAACTGAAACAGGCGCTGGCCTGTACAACCACCACCTACGCGATCACCGCTTTCATCACCTTCCTGATCGTCCATTCGCTCTACAAGGCGGCGCTGTTCCTGGTTGTGGGGTGCATCGACACGGCGACGGGCACCCGCGATGCGGCTCGGCTTGGCGGGCTGGCGCGGGCGATGCCGGTGACGATGCTGGCGGCGGCGGTCGCGGCAATATCCATGGCGGGGTTCCCGCGGTTCATGGGCTTCATCGGCAAGCGGCTGAAATACTACGGCGCGCTCGCTGCGGATGCCGCATCTTGACGCGCTCGGTGAACCCGACCGCAGACCGCGCGACGTTCTGCTGGCCGCGTTCTTAGGCGGCGTCGTCACCGTGACACTTCTGGCCGTGCCGGCGACGCCACTGGATCTGCGGCTGACGCAGTTCTTCGAACAGGCAAGCTGGACCTCGGCCTACGGGCGCAACATCGTCAACGTGATCCTGGTGGATTGCCATGCCATCCGGATGGAATACCCCGGCTATCACACGCTGTTCCAGGTGCTGATCGCCGGCGTCACCGGCGCGTTCCTGACCGGCGACATCTTCAATCTCCACGTCTGTTTCGAGGTGATGCCGATCGCGTCCTTCGGTCTGTTGGTTCTGGGTGGGCGGCCCGCGCAGATCGACGGCGCGATCAAGTATGTCACGCTGAACCTGATCTCGACGGTGCTGTTCCTGTCCGCCGTCGGCCTGCTCTAAGGGATGACCGGCGCGGTGAACATTGCCGACCTGTCGAAGCTGGTCGAACGGAAACGCCGCCAGAAACGCCGCCAACGGGGGACGGGGTATGAGCGGGTATATCGTCGGCATCCTGCTTCTGGCCGGGGGGTTCTTTGCGGTGATCGCCGGGCTCGGCATTGTCCGGCTGCCCGACGTTCTGGTGCGGATGCACGCCAGCACCAAGGCCGGGACCCTGGCCTGCGGGCTGATCGCGGCGGCGGCGATGGTTCACTTCGCCGACCTGCCGGTGCTGTTTCGCGGTGCGCTGATCGTCGGCTTCCTGATGCTGACCGCTCCCGTCGCCGCTCACATGACCGGGCGCGCCGC
>JBGTLJ010000429.1:0-5759 GCA_041744175.1 Oceaniglobus sp.
CGGCGTGGGCGTCGCCGAAGGGTTCCAGCGGCGGCATGGTGCGGCAATCCTCGCCTGCGTGGGCGCAGCGCGGCCGGAACGGGCAGCCTTCGGGCGGATCGGCCATGTCGGGCGGATTGCCGGGGATCGCCCGCATCGCCGCATCTTCGTCATCGACACGCGGCACCGCCGCCAGCAGGCCGCGGGTGTAGGGATGCGCGGGCGTTTCGAACAGCGGATCGGTCGGCCCCTGTTCCATCACCCGGCCACCGTACATCACGAGCACCCGTTCGCAAAACCCCGCCACGACCCCCAGATCGTGGGTGATCAGGATCGTCGCCATGCCGAAGTCGCGCTGCAGGTCCTTGAGCAGGCCCATGATCTGCGCCTGCACGGTGACATCGAGCGCGGTCGTCGGTTCGTCGGCGATCAGGAGGTCCGGGCGGCACAGCAGCGACATGGCGATCATCACCCGCTGGCGCATTCCGCCGGAAAACTCGTGTGGATAGAGGCGGATCCTTTCAGCTGCAGCCGGGATCCTCACCGCGTCGAGCATCCGGCAGCATTCGGCCAGCGCGTCGCGGTTCGACATGCCGTGGTGCAGGGTCAGCACCTCTGTCATCTGATCTGAAATCCGCATGTAGGGGTTGAGCGAGGTCATCGGATCCTGAAAGACCATCGCGATGCGTTCGGCACGGATCCTGTTCAAGACCTTTGGTGCGGCGCCGAGGATTTCGGCACCGTCGAACAGGACCGATCCGCTGGTGCGCCCGTTGGGTGCCAGAAGCCCCATGATGGCGAACGCGGTCTGGGATTTGCCCGATCCGCTTTCGCCGACGATGCCGAGGGTCTGGCCGCGATCGATGGACATCGACAGTCCGTTGACCGCATGGACCGCGCCGTCCCTGCCATCGAACGTCACCGCCAGGTCACGGACATCCAGAAGGGTCATCGGCGGTCCTTCGGGCGCGTTCGTGACAATGGCGCCAACGATGATTTTGCGCCGGGTCTCACTGGCGCGCCCCCGCCGATCCTTCGGTCAGGACTTTCACGTCTACCGATCCTTCGGTCAGGATCTTCACGTCTACCGATCCTTCGGATCGAGGGCATCGCGCAGGCCGTCGCCCACAAAGAAGAACCCGAACAGCGTGAGGCAGAAGAACAGCAGCGGGAAACCCAGCTGCCATGTGGTGCCGTAGGCGATGGTGCCCGCACCTTCGGAAATCAGCGCGCCGAGCGAGGTCAGCGGTTCCTGGACCCCGAGCCCGAGAAACGAGATGAAGGATTCCGTCAGGATCATCAGCGGCACCAGCAGCGTCGCATAGACGGCGATCACGCCCAGGAGGTTGGGCACGATGTGGCGCAGGATGATGACCGGTGCGGCGACGCCGGTGGCGCGCGCCGCCTCGACAAACTCGCGGCCCTTGAGACTGAGCGTCTGGCCGCGCACGATGCGCGCCATCTCCATCCACGAGATGAGGCCGATGCCGACGAACAGGATGGTGATCGACCGCCCGTACATCACAAGAAGCAGGATCAGCACGAACATGTAGGGCACCGCCATGAACACATCGACAAGCCGCATCATGATGCCGTCGGTGCGCCCCCCGAAATAGCCCGCCGTGGCCCCGTAGAGCGTGCCGACGACGCAGGCGATCAGAGCGCCGACGACGCCTACCGCAAGGCTGATCTGGGTGCCCTGCACGGTGCGCGCGAACAGATCGCGGCCCAGATCGTCAGTGCCGAAGTAATGACCGCTGGCGAAGGACGGGCCACCGAGTTCGGCGACCTGCCCCATCACGTTGTAATCCAGTTCCTCGTTCGACCATTGTGCCAGCCAGCCGCCAAGCAATGCGAAAAGTGCGACGAAAGCCAGGATGAAAAGACCCATCATCGCCGCCTTGTTGCGAAAGAACCGGCGGCGCGCGTCGGCCCAGGGCGACCGGCCCTTCGCGACCAACCCGTGGGTTTCGACCCGCTGTTCGGCGGTGGCGACCATGTCAGTAGCGGATCTTGGGGTCGATCCATCCGTAGAGGATGTCGACCACGAGATTGAACAGGATCGTCAGCGTTCCCATCAGGATCGTCACTCCCATCATCACGGCATAGTCGCGGTTCAGCGCCGAATCCACGAACGCCTTGCCGATGCCGCCGGTGGAAAAGTAGATGTCCACCACCACCGATCCGGTGATCATGCCGACAAAGGCGGGCCCAAGATACGAGATCACCGGCAGCAGCGCGGGCTTGAGTGCATGGCGCAGGATCACCCGGCGTTCGGGCAGGCCCTTGGCGCGGGCGGTGCGGATATGGTTCGAGGTCAGCACCTCGAGCATGGACGAGCGGGTGATCCGAGCGATCGAGGCCATGAACGACGTCGAAAGCGCGATCACGGGCATGATCAGGTATTCAGGCCCCTGCCAGCCGCCGCCCGGCAGCCAGCCGAGCCACAGGGTGAACACCAGCACGAGAATCGGCGCCATCACGAAGTTTGGCAGCACCTGGGCGCCGATGGACACCCCCACCGCGATATAGTCGAGCGCGGTGTTCTGGTGGATCGCGGCGGCGACACCCAGCGACACGCCCACCGTGACGGCGACGACGAAGGACAACAGCCCGTAGGTCAGCGTCACCGGAAACCCCTGTGCGATGATCTCGTTCACCGTGCGGTCCTTGTAGATGAAGCTGGGTCCGAAATCGAAGGCGCTGACGATGTTCCAGACATAGACGACGATCTGCCGCCACAGCGGCTGATCGAGCCCGTACTTGGCATTGAGGTTGGCCAGGATCTGCGGCGGCAGTTCGCGTTCGGCGGTGAACGGTCCGCCGGGCGCCGAATGCATCAGCACGAACGAAATCACGATCAGCAGCAGCAGGGTCGGGATGGCGATGGCGAGGCGTTTCAGCACGAAGCTCAGCATGGGGAATGAACCCTTTTGGGCGCGAAGAAGGCCGCACTGGCAAGTCGTCGCGGGGGGGGCGCCGCGCACGGCGGCGGCCCATGCCGCGCATCCTACTCTGCGATGCGATAGAGGTCCTTGCCGTACCACGTGTTGTTGACGTTGTTTTCAGGCAGGCCCTTTATGTCGTCGGCAATCATGTCGACGTTGGCGTAGTGATAGATCGGGATGATCGGCATTTCGTCGGCCAGGATCGTTTCCGCCTGCTGGTACAGCTCGAGCGGGTCTGTCGCCGTCTTGCTGTCCTTCATGGTCTTGTCATAGGCGTCGTTGAAGAATTCGCCGTTGTTGTGGCCGGAATAGGACGTCATCAGGTCGAGGTACGTCGACGCCTCGTTGTAGTCGCCGCACCAGGCATAGCGCGCCATGTCGAAATCCTGGTTCTGCATCCGGTCGGTGTGGATCTTCCACTCATAGTTGTCGAGGGTCACGTTCACGCCGATCTGCTTGAGCATCTGCGACGCGGCGATGGCGATCTTCTTGTGATCCTCGGACGTGTTGTATTGCAGCGTCAGTTCGAGCGGTTTCATCGGGCCATAGCCCGCCTCTGTCATCAATTCCTTGGCCAGCTCGAGGCGCTGCGCCTGATCCATGTCGTCGGCCCAGTCGATCTGCGGGCGTTCGAAATCGGCTATGGCCCAGTGGGTCCAGTTGTAGGCGCCGCGCTGGCCGCCCTGGAGGATCCGCTCGACGATGATGTCGCGGTCGATGGCATAGGCCAGGGCCTTGCGCACCCGCACGTCCTTGAGCGCCTCCGGGCCCTTTTCGCTGAGGTTCAGCATATAGATGTAGGAGCAGTTGTAGGGGGTGGAGATCGCCTGGTCGGGATATTCCTCGTTCAGGCGGGGGTACTGGCCCGCCGGGATATCGACGCGGTCGAGTTCGCCCGCGAGATACCGGGTCAGCGCCTGGTCCTGGTCGTTGATGGTGAGGGCGGTCAGCTGTTCCATGGTGACGTTGCCGGCATCCCAGTATGTGTCGTTCTTTTCCATCACCACCCGTTCGCCAAGCTGGTGTTCGGTGAGGGTATAGGCGCCGTTGCCCACCAGCGTGCCCGCGTCGGTCCAGTCGTCGCCGTGTTCCTCGATCAGCGATTGCAGGACCGGAAAGGTCGATCCGTGTACCAGCATCTGCGGGAAATAGGGCAGCGGCGTGATGATCCGCACCTCGAGCGTGTGATCGTCCACCGCCGTCACGCCCAGCTGGTCTGGCGGCATCTCTCCGGCGATGACGGCTGCCGCGTTCTCGACCTGCATCAGTTCCATGTACCAGGCGTATTCCGACGCGGTCGCCGGATCGGCGAGCCTGCGCCAGGCATAGACGAAATCGCCTGCCGTGACCGGTTCGCCGTTGGACCACCGGGCATCGTCGCGCAGGTTGAACGTGTAGGTCTTGCCGTCCTCGGACACCGTGTGGTCCAGCGCCACGCCCGGCACCAGCTCTCCGCTGCCATCCTCGTTGTAGAGACCCTCGAACAGGTTGCGCAGGATGTCGGACCCTTCGACATCGGTGTTGATCTGCGGGTCCATGGATTTGATCGCGTCCAGAAGCCAGAACGTATAGCTCTGCTCTTCGGCCAGCTTGGTGCCATCGGGCACACCCGCGGCGTGCAGCGGACCGGCCAGGCCGAGCATCGCCGCAGATACGGCGAGCGTTCTTGTCATGTTCATGAGATGTCTCCCGCTGGGTGATGAAATGTTGCGTTCGTCGTCCGGTTGTAGGGATATCTCACTCCGACAGAGTGGCCACATGCAAGTCTTAACTAAGCGTCACGATGTGGATCGTCCGGCAACGTCGCCCGCCGCCCCTGCCGCACACGACTGGGGCAACGTCGGTTTGACGGTGCGGATTTTCATCGCCAGGGGATGGCCGGAAGTGGCGCGACCTCAGTGGTCCCGTGGCGGAAGCTTTGGGGCGCGGGGGGCGATATGTCCGCCGCGTGGCGTCCATGGGTCGATGGCGGCCCCGCCCCCCCCGGCCGGAACGTGCTGACGCAAGGGCCGTTTCCGGCGGTCTGGCCCGGGCAGGTGCCGGCGCGGGGGCAGGCTTTGCCCGACAGTGCCCGCGCGGTCAGCGTGACAGGGTGATGGTGAACAGTCCGGTCCCGATCGTCGCCCTGCGCAGGCTCTGGGTGCCGGACGTCGAGTATGCGAGGGTAATCGCCAGCGACGTGAAGCGGAACGGCGACAGGTGGCCCGGCCCGGCCACGACGCGGTAGTCGAGCCGACAGGTCAGCGTGTCTGGGGCGGCCGTGGATGTCAGGGTCGCAACCTCTGCAACCCGGCGCCCGTCATAGAGGCGCATGGCGCCGGGGCAGCCCTTGACCGTCATCAGCCGCCCGAAGCCCGCGACGGGATCCAGGACGCCCGGCGGAACCCGCCCCGCATCGGACAGTCCGGTCATTTCACTCGTCGGGCTGATCGTCGTTTCCAGCGCCCGTCCGCCACCCAGAACAACCGCAATCGTCCGCTCGTCGCTGGCGCCGATATATTGCGTCACGGGATCGCCCGCCTGCGAGTGGACGGCGCGCGATGTGCCGGTGAACCGTCCGTCGCCCACGCCCAGCGGCATGTTGTCAAGCACCGAAACCAGCGTCGGGCCGTCCCGGTCCCAGGTGAGCGTTCCGACCGCGCGTCCGGCCAGCAGCACAGTGAAGGATTCCGCTGCGGCAAGCGTGGGCAAAGCGAAGGTCAGAACAGCGGCAAGGGTGAGGATGGTTCGGGTATGTAATGTCATGGCGGATCCAGTGAGGGGCGCTGTCGGCGGGGCGCGGTGCGCGCGGACGGTGCCGTGCCCGGCCCGTTTCGGGCGGCATTTGGGCTG